>NZ_JADEXF010000652.1 GCF_015207245.1 Nostoc cf. edaphicum LEGE 07299 | reverse complement strand
TTTTTAGCACTAGTACAACATGACGGAAATTAACATATCATTTCAAATAGCACAATGCTTGGAATATAATTGTTTTGGCTTTTGGCTTATACCTTGCGGTACTAACCTTAGCGTTGTATGTGCTGTGCTAAAAGTTGTTGCGCTCTTGGCTTGAACACTAAATGAAATATTGTTTCTAGGTAGCGGTACAAATCTTCAAGGTTTTCTTTAGAGGTGTAGTTCCAAAAACCATAAATTCTTGCAAGTGAAAGTAGACGTGCAGTGTGAATTTTCCAAGTGTAGTTTTTCAAAACACGGTCAATTGCTTGTTGAGAAACTCTTAACCAGTAATCTGGATTATGGTCGCACTTATTCACAAATTCTAGAATTAGTTGTGCCATTTCTTCTAAGCGAGTGGGGTTGATGTAAAATCCATTTATTCCGTTTTGAATTATTTCTGATGGGCCGCCAAATTGAGTAGCAAAAGTGGGTAAGCCACTAATCATTGCTTCTAGAACCGTTAAACCAAAAGCTTCAAACAAAGCTGGTTGAACAAAAATTCCTTGACGGTCAGCAATTAAGCGATAAGTTTCTCCAGAGTCACTTTTAGATAAGCGTACACCCAACCAACGAATTTTGCCGTGAAGATTGTATTGCTCAATAATTCTATAGAGTTTTTCAATTTCACTGGCTTCTTCATGATCGGCGCTGTCCTCAATTCGTAGCTTTCCCGCTACTAAAATTAAATTACAGCGTTTTTGTAGTTCCTCACTTTTACCAAAACACTCCGCCAGACCTGTTAGATTTTTAATTCTATCTAAACGCCCCATTGAAAATATTGGTTGCTTGTTGGGGTTATCTAATTTACCATATACTAAGTTGGGATCTTCTAAATTAAACAACAAATTTTCTAAGCGATCGCACTCTGAATAAAAACGCTCGTCTGTTTTGGTATAAGGAAAGAAGTAACTTTCATTTACTCCCGGTGGCACTAAATTAAACTTAGGACTAAATAACTCTATCCCATCCACTACATGATAAAGTTCGGGCATTGTAAAACATTTATAAGACTCATATTGTCCGGCACTCTCAGGTGTACCTACAATTTCTTGATAGGTACTACTAATAATGAAGTTAGCAGCATTCATGGCAATTAAATCTGCTGTATATTGCAGTGAGAAATGATATTTGTCCTCCAAGTCTTGCCAGTAGAGGTTACTAAACAAGTATTTAGACTTTTCTAGAGCATGAGCGATATTACACTGGGTAATTTTTAAGCGACGTGCCAGCAAAAAAGCTACCAAGTTACCATCAGAGTAATTGCCAATAACTAAATCTGGTTTCCCATTAAATTCAGCTAATAATTCTTTTTCGGCATCAATAGTATAAGTTTCTAAATAAGGCCAAATTTCAAACCGGGAAATCCAATTTTGTGTCAGCTTTCTATTAAATTCTCGGAACGGAACCCGCAAAATCCAAACATTTTTAGTACCGTAAACTTTCTCTAGACGCTGATTGCAGCGAGTTCCATCACTATTAGGTATTAATCTGGAAAGAATTATCACCTTTGGCTGCACATTTAAAATATCTAATCCTGCCAAAGTTATATCTTCTTTGAGTTGTTGCTCAAGATTTTTAGCTTGGTCTAAAACATAAACGACTTGTCCACCAGTATCAGGCCGTCCCAACACTCCTTCCTGTCCAAACCAGCCGTGAAGTGAAACCAAAACGATATGAAATATCATCGGTATTCGAGAAAGGAAGGTTTCTAAAGTCTGATGGTCTGGTGAGTCTATTAACCCATCCAAAAGTTCTAAGCTTTCTTGAATGCGGCCTGCGGTGTTACCCCATCCAGCTTCAAAGCCCTTATCTTGCAACTCAAAACGAAATTCGGTGTAGGGAGTAGTAGGAGTATAGCTGTTAAGAAAATTGAGAGCTAGTTTAATCTGTTGTGAAAGTTGCTGGTGGTTTTGGATGTGTTGATTAATCAGCAGTTGCGTACCATCGTAGTTATGCAAACTCAAGAAGTTAAATAGTTTTTCTTGTAATTGTTGCGACTCTTGAAGCTTGCTTGAGAGGTAGTGGTTAAGAAATTGTACTCCTTTACCGATGTTTTTAATGTCACGAATTACCGGAGAATAATCGTAAAATGGATGGAAATCTATTTCAAAGATACCACCTTCGTTAGGATGAAAATGGTTGACAAGCCGATCGCGTAAGTCTAATAATTCCTGTACGCTCATTGGCTCAACTTGTAGGTCTTCAGCGATATGAAATATTTGTTGATGACCAATTTTTGGTCTAACTACCAAACAAGAAGTTTCATTGTCGAGGATAATCTCCTGTGTATGGTAGATGAGTTTGCTTACTTGGGAGGTATCGCGAAATGACTCTGGCTTTTGCAAACTTTTGCAGTAATCGTTAAAAGCATCCAGAATATCATTTCGCAGCAGGTATGATTTATTCTGCCAACGAAGTTGATGTAAAAATTGATGCAAATCAATATGTTCTTCGCTATTTACAATTGAATGAATTAATTCCAGCATGAGTAATTGATACTTTATGAAACGTGAACTAAACTTCTCTGTAAGCAGACTAATTTGGAACTTACGCAAAATATCTCTCAAACTCTGATTTCTCCGTGCCCTCTGTGCCTCTGCGGTTCGTTATTCCGTTACTCATGCGTAAGTCCTATAATTAAAGCTTCTTAATTGGGTTTTAAAACCTCAAAGACTAACTTAGGCTACTATTTCAGATGCTTTAAATTTAACTGGTTGCCCACTGCACAATACCGTTATCAAAGGAGTCAATTAATTTTTCTAGAGATTTAATTTCACTAGATTTTAAAGTTTTCGACTTCAACAAAGTTTGAATTTGCTTTTCTAACTCTGGAGTTAAATTTTTAGTTTGAATAATTTCTTGAACGAATGTATCAACTGTTAAAGATTGATAGAGTTCGTGAACTTGGGCGGCAACTCCCTGAGTGCTAAAACGAAACTGCACCCAATTCTGTGCAGCATTGCCATAGCTGTCTTTTAGAGTCGGGTTTTTTAACAGATCGTGAATAGCGATCGCCAATGCTGTAGAATCACGGGGAGGAACTAAAAGTCCAGTTTCACTATGCACCACCGTATGCTGCAATCCTCCCACATTACTAGCAATTACGGGCGTTCCGGCTGCCATTGCTTCAATTGCCACTAAGCCAAAAGGTTCGTAGTAACTCGGTACAACGCAGATATCCCCTGCGGCATAGTAAGCAGGTAATAGTGCTTGAGAAATTCGTCCGGTAAAAATTGTAACTGCTCCCAATCCCAGTTCGTTCACCAAAGCTTCAATGCGTTGTTGTTCTTGGAAGTCTGCTCCATCTTCACGGCTACCACCAACTAGATAGAGTTGAAATGAATCAGACAAATTGGCGCAAGCTTTTACTAAGGTTTCAACTCCCTTGCGAGGGTCAAAGCGTCCTACATACAAAACGATCTGAGAATCTGAAGCAATTCCCAACTGTTGACGAGCAACTTCTTTACTGATAGAACCAAAGTGTTCAGTATTAATTCCACAAGGTATAACT
>NZ_JADEXF010000651.1 GCF_015207245.1 Nostoc cf. edaphicum LEGE 07299 | reverse complement strand
CACCCACCACCCTTTGAAACTAAAAAACTAACAGCAAATAGTAGTAATTAACACTGAGATAAACGCTGTTGGTAATAGTTAACGATTTGTGCCGTGACTTCAGACACTTCCAAACCATCAGTTTGAAGTTCGATCGCATCTGCTGCTTTCTGCAAAGGAGAAACTTTACGTGTACTATCTTTCCAATCACGTTCGGCGATATCGTGTTCCAGCTGCTCTAAACTCACTTCAGGTTGACCTTGGGTGTTAAAGTCTTGCTGGCGGCGACGGGCACGTTCCCCGACGGAAGCGGTTAAGAAGATTTTAACTTCGGCATCGGGAAATACGTGAGTACCAATATCTCGACCCTCAGCAACTAAACCACCTCTTTTACCCCAGCTTTGCTGTTGTTTAACCAGTGCTTGACGGACAGCGCTTTGTGCCGCGATCGCAGATACAAGAGAAGTTACTTCAATGGTGCGAATTACCTGGGTAACATCAGTACCATCAATCCAAACCTGCACGGACGATTGTAAATCCTGGGTGGGAGTCAGTTCAATTTTACACTGATTAGTTAATTCCGCGATCGCACACTCATCGTCAATAGCAATCCCCTTTTGCAGTACTAACCAAGTGACAGCACGGTACATCGCTCCCGTATCTAAATACACTAAATTCAGGCTTGCTGCCACTTGCCGCGCCACTGTAGATTTTCCAGCACCAGCTGGGCCATCAATGGCGATAATGGGTTGACGATCGCGCAATATGAGATTGTCAATCAAACGTGTAGCACCAAGACGAGCTGCGATCGCCAACATTCCTTCCTCCTCAACTTTTTCTAAAGACATTAACGTAGTCGGTTCAACCAATTCAATATATTCCACTGAGACCGTGCTGACCATTGCCACTTCTTGCTGTACCACTGCTATCAACTTGTTGCTATTGCGATCGCCTGCAATGAATGCAGCTTCAGCTCGTTGCAAGCCACGATATAAGACTGCTGCTTGCTCTTTTGCCGTTGCAGTCAAATATTGATTGCGAGAACTGAAGGCCAGACCCGACGCTTCCCGTACTGTTGGACAAGCAACAATTTCTACTGGCAAATTTAAGTCAGCCACCAAGCGTTTAATAATTGCTAGTTGCTGACCATCCTTTTGACCAAAGTAGGCACGGTCAGGCTGTACCAAATTGAAAAGTTTGGTAACAATCGTAGCGACACCCTGAAAGTGACCTTGCCGAGAACGACCACACAAGCCTGTCATCATAGCAGATGGAGGGATAACTTGTGTAACCTTTGATTCTTGTATACTCTTCTGGGGAACTGCCATCTCTTCAGGAGTCGGTGCAAAAATGGCATCTACCCCAGCTTGTTCGCAAAGTTGTTGGTCTTGCTCTAAAGTGCGGGGATAGCGTTGATAATCCTCATTAGGAGCAAATTGCAAGGGATTGACGAAAATACTCACAATCACCGTAGAATTTTCGTGCCGCGCCTGTTGAATTAAGCTTAAATGACCCTGATGCAAATTTCCCATCGTTGGCACCAGACCAACTGCCGTCCGATACCAGCCAGTCATTTCATCTAGTCTCAGATCCTCAGCAACCGCAATTAGCTTGTTTTCTGAGCAGCGTTTAGTTAAATAGCAGCGTAAAGCTGCGACTGTTGTCAGCAGGCGCACAAAAATACCCCTAGTTCTTATCGATCCCTCCCCCGTTAGTTTATATCCGAAATAGAGGGAAGAGTTGATTGAACTAGGGGAATTAAGTGATAGGGAACTGGGATTGGGGTTAGGGGAAAGGTTATAGGTGACAGGTGACAGGTGATAGGGAATAATTTTTCCCCTGTAACCTGTAACCTGTAACCTACTGGATTATTTCCCTAAAACTTCAACACGTACTGGTGCTATGCCACTGCCCATCATTCCCAAAACTCGAGCCGCGCCAGTAGACACGTCAATGATTCGACCACGAATGAATGGGCCTCGGTCATTAATCCGCAGCACTACAGAACGACCATTGCGGGTATTGGTTACACGGACTTTTGTACCAAAGGGTAAACTGCGATGAGCGGCAGTCATTCCTTCAGGGTTGAATCTCTGGCCGCTAGCAGTGCGATTACCAGCAAAGTCATAGCCATAAAAAGAAGCTATACCTCTCAAGGTGGATCGCACTGCTCCAACGGCAACCTGTTGAGGCAGCTTTGGTATTGATATTTGTTGACGGACTGGTAAATTGGCAATCTCTTTTATAGGAGATGCATTGCCTAGTAGTCTCCGCAAGCGATTGGTTGCTTGCAATGCATCTTGCGCCAAATTGTTGGTACTATCTGCTAGTCGCGTACCTTCGTTGATTTCGACCAGTTCTTCGCCATTAATTTTGATTACATAGCGATCGCCATCTTGTTGCGCAGGGACGCTTTTGTTTTGCGCTTGATCGGCAGTAGATTTTTCCCCTGCTTTCCAACTGACGGTAATCTTACTCCCGTCCACGTTTTCCCGATTCAACTGGTTGATCTTAGCTGCTATTACACCAGCTATCTGAACCGGGTCATTGTCAGCGGAGCTAATCTGGTTACTCGCATCTGTTACGTTCCCAGCATTTAATACATTTGATGAATTGCTAGCAATAAGGGCGTACCCTTGTACGCCCCCAGTATTGCCAATTGCACCAACTTTTTTAGTCTCAAGATTCGTATTTGATACAGAACTCAAAAAGGTGAGAACAGGTATATTTTTGATAAAAAGGGTTGCCGCCTTACGTCCTCTAATGTCGTGAGGATGAATTTCTGTGATCACAGCATCCAAGGTTTGTTTCCCTGCTGTTGATTGGTACTCTCCCACCTTAACCACATCAGGGGCAGGTGATTTTTGGGATGCTAGCGCATTTCCTTTGGTGGTTTGAGTGCAACCGACTGAGGGTACTCCCAAAACAGCCATAAACAGGGCAACAATAGTCCACAAATGTCTTTGATTCATGCGTCCGTTTTTGAAAGCGATTGTAGAACTTAAAGTTTTATAACTCGTGGGATTTATCACTAATGAAAGTGATTTTCCTTTTGAAAAACTCGAACTCGTCCCGTTTTCACTTTGTTCTTTATAACTGCAACAGACTAACACGAACCTTTTGGCTTGGGGATCAGGGTTTTAGCGTAACTATCGGCCACTTTCTCAAATTCCCATTCCAATTTGAAGGTCGAAACCTTGCTCAAAAGCGGACTTTGGCTATGTAACGATTTTTTCCGTAAGTCAAAAATTTCTTAAAAAACTTTACACTTATTTCACACTAAAGTGGCGATACCTTATTCACATCACTTCTAAAGGCTCGCAACTACCCCTGTATTCTAGATCACATACTTTTTGGCTATTTCCTATAAGAAGGTAATATAACTTTAATTAAATAGCAACGGCATAAATGCTTAAAATCGTTTATTTAATGAAATATTTAGATTTAACTATGAATAAGTGGTGATATGAGTTACATCTTAAATAATTATGCGAATTAGTTTGGGTTTAATATCTTTTTTGAAAGTTTTTTCTACTTACATCAATCATTACCTTTATTCTCCACAACTAGACTGG
>NZ_JADEXF010000650.1 GCF_015207245.1 Nostoc cf. edaphicum LEGE 07299 | reverse complement strand
AGTTTCAGCAAGCAATGGGTGACTTGTGGAAACAATATCAGGGGGTGATGGTGCAGCGGTTGACGGTACTGCAAGAATTGGCGGCAGCACTATCTGGTAAAATGATGGCTAAGGAGTTACGTCAATCGGGAGAACGAGAGGCGCACAAACTAGCTGGTGTGTTGGGAATGTTTGAGCAAGACAATGGCACTCAGCTAGCACGGGAAATTGAACAGATTTTAGGCAAAGATGACGATTTGTCAGTAAGTGAAAAGAGGCAATTGCCGACGCTGATTGAAGATTTGGGTAACATCATCAACCTGATGGGGCAAAATGTAGATTACCAAACTTCTACTGCGATCGCACCAGAAATTAGTACCCGATTAATATTAATTGACCCCAATCTGCAACTAGGTTCTCAGTTGCAACAACTGGTTGAGTGCATGGGAATATGCTGGCAGCAAATCAGCAACTTAGAGGATGCAAAAAACTTTCTCCAAACCACATCACCAGATTTAGTAGTGCTAAATATAGATGATATCGGCTGGCGTAAAGAAAGTTTGGCACTACTTTCGGACTTAGCAACGCGTACCCCACCTGTACCCGTTCTGGTGCTGGCTGCAACTGATGAGTTAGTAGAACGCGTAACTTTTGCTCAGTACGGGGCGCGGGGTTTTTTGGTCAAGCCTGTAACAGCTGCTCAAGTTTGGGATGTGTCGTCCCAAATATTACAACGAACTCGTTCTTTGCGGGTAAATATACTTGCAGTAGATGACGACCCACTGATTTTAGCAGCACTGCGCCCAATGTTAGAGCCGTGGGGTATGCGGATGACAGGATTAGAAAATCCGCTACGTTTCTGGGAAGTATTGCAATCTACTAAACCTGATTTATTGATTTTGGATGTGGAAATGCCTCATATAAGTGGTATCGAACTTTGCCGAGCAGTTCGTACCGATCCTCAATGGCAAGAATTACCGATTGTGTTTCTGACTGCTCACCGAGAAATGGAAACTGTGCAACAAGTGTTTGCTGTTGGGGGAGATGATTATGTGATTAAGCCTGTTGTTGGTGCAGAGTTGTTGGCACGCATTACCCATCGCTTAGAACGCAGTCGTTTACTACAATCGCTTTCTACTAAAGATGCTTTAACTGGACTAGCAAATCAGTTTCAGTCTAACCGCGACTTGCACCACCTAATTATTCAAGCTGAGAAAAATCAGCAATCTGTTTGCTTGATAATTTTAAGCGTCACTGATTTTCGTCAAATTAATATTAAGTATGGTCATCAGGTTGGAAACTAGGTATTGCAAAGATGGAGTCGTTTATTCCAATCGGCATTTTGCAGTGGTGAAATACTAGGTTATTGGGGTAATGGTGAATTTGTCGTGGGAGTTTCTGGGTTAACAAAAACAGAAGTAAACCATCGCCTCAGTGAGATTTTAACTACCCTCCGCCAGCAAATATTTACAGCCTTCGATGGCGATCGCTTTCAGGTAATATGTAATTTCACCGTAGCCGAATACCCCAATGATGGGCTAACGATACAATCTTTATACCAAGTAGCCGCTGGGCGTAATTCGTAATTACCATACTGCAAGGGTTTTATTTATTTCGGCGATCGCATTTGTTGATTTAGAGTTCGCATTTGCTGATTTAGAGTTCGCATTTGTTGATTTGGCGTTCGCATTTGTTGATTTGGCGTTCGCATTTGTTGATTTGGAGTTCGCATTTGTTGATTTGGAGTTCGCATTTGTTGATTTGGAGTTCGCATTTGTTGATTTGGCGTTCGCATTTGTTAATTTGGAGTTCGCATTTGTTGATTTGGAGTTCGCATTTGTTGATTTGGCGTTCGCATTTGTTAATTTGGCGATCGCATTTTTGTAAAATGAAGAGAATATGTAGTTTTGCTGTAGTCGAATATTTCAGTCAAGGACTAACGATACAATCACTATACAGATTTATTAGTATCATCCTTAGCACATGATTATTAATTTGTACAGTACTTAATCCATAATAATTACAATACGTTAGCGACGCAGAAGCGTCATTAAGAATATATTTAACAGGAGTCGTTAATGAGTACACAACAGCTAGAGCAGGTAAAGCAATTGCAAGCCACTGTGAACAAGATGGAAGTAACACTGGGTGCGATCGCTGATGCTGTAGTCTGGGTAGGAGAAGACCGACTCATTCAATGGTGCAATTCTCGCTTTGAGTCTCTGGTAAACCAATCTCACGCTACTGTCTGCGGTGCGAAGTTAACTGACTTGCTACCACTCACACAAGTAGGACAACCAGTTGCTTTATCCTGCTATCCTGATGTGCAGATACTCAATGGGGAGTATGAAACAGCAAATTATCAGTTGCAGCAAGATGAGCAAATAACATTACAAATTTCTGGTAGCTCTACCGGAATGACTAGCGATCGCTGTGCAATACTGGTGATTCGGGATATCACATTGACTCAACGAACTCAAGAATCCTTACAAGAGATCGAGGAGCGATTGCAGACATTAATTAACGCTACACCCGATATTATCTGTTTAAAAGACGGCGAGGGAAAATGGTTGCTGTCAAACCAGGCTAACCTAGAATTTTTACAGCTACAAGGCGTTGATTATCTAGGCAAAACAGACTCAGAACTAGCGGAATTTAGCAATTTTTATCATGATGCTTTGCTCAACTGCGATAAAACAGATGAACGAGCTTGGCAATTGGGATGTGTGCATCGGGTAGAAGAAGCTGTTCCTCGCCCTGATGGGACAGTGAGCAGTTTAGATATGATTAAAGCTCCCCTATTTTACCAGGATGGTAGACGCAAAGCTCTGGTGGTTTTAGGGCGGGATCTGAGCGAACGCAAACAAACCCAAGTAGCTTTAGAAAACTCTCTATCTTTGTTAAGCGCTATCTTTGAATCGATTCAAGATGGTATATTAGTCGTTGATAGCTCAAGTAATATCACTAGTTATAACCAAAAGTTCTTAGAAATGTGGTCAATTCCACCAGGACTTTTGACGGAACCAGATCATCCTCAGCGACTAGCGTATCTGGCAAATCAGCTAAAAGATCCCGATGGATTTTTGCAACGAGTCCGAGAACTATACTCACAGCCGGAATTAGTTAGTTACGACTGGTTAGAACTGGAAGATGGCAGAGTATTTGAGCGCTACTCTTGCCCTCAGCGCATCGGCGAACAAATTATTGGTAGAGTGTGGAGCTTCCGCGACATCACCCAACGTCAAAAGGCAGAAGCAGCACTGCGACAAAGTGAATTACAATACCGTAGTATTTTTGAAGCAATCAATGATGGACTATTTATTACTGACATAGAGACTGAAAAAGTCGCCGAAGTTAATCCTGCGGCTTGTCAGATGCACGGTTACTCTTATGAAGAATTTCTCACTTTACATCCATCTGCTTATATTCACCCAGACTCACATTCTGTTTTTCTAGAGTTTGTCGAGAAAACACGAGTTGGTGAGCAATTTTATGGACAAGCAGTTGATATCTGCAAAGATGGCACAGACAACAAGTGGTATCCAAACTAAGGAGGGAACTGGACTCGGACTGACTA
>NZ_JADEXF010000649.1 GCF_015207245.1 Nostoc cf. edaphicum LEGE 07299 | reverse complement strand
AGCAAATTGAACAGTTTAGAGAATTACCACATTGATTCACTTTGGATTATCGTCTTGCATCAGTGCATCTAACTGAGCTAACAACTTCTCTACTTTGGATTTTTCCTTCTGATCATCCCACACTTTCGCTTTTTTGAAGCGTTGAAAAGTATCATCAACACGCTCTTTTATAGATGCCGATTCTGTTTGCTCTGATGATTCTGATTTAGACTGCTGCTCAATTTCTTGAATCTTACGCTTGATTTCGCTCAGTGAGAGATTGTAGGCGATCGCATCTTCTAAGAATTGAATTCTAGTTTTTTCATCTTGAATTCGGGCGATCGCTTAAAACCGGACTAAGCTACACTCCCACGTTGGATGGCAATTATTTAGTTTTCATGGTTCAGAAGTGTTTGCACTATGCTTTTTTGAGAGGCTGACGGGCGATGCCTACGGTGGCAAGCTACGCTGCGTGAATGCCTTGGCGGCAAAGGCTAAATTTGCAGATGGGGCATCATTTTTTATCAGCACAACCTTCTAAAACCTTATTCCCCAGGATAAAAACTGCCGAGTATGGATACTTTTTATCTGACATACCATCGCTACAGGCATCGACTTTTTTGATGATTAAGATATTGTTGCCTTTGCCTTGAAGTCGGTAAACTCGCACTAAATCTGCGGGACGCGCCTCTGCTTTTAGAGGTGTAACATAGGAGAAGGTTTGCTGTTTTGTGTCTGGCGAAGAGTAGACAATTCCCTTCTTGCTCACACTAACACTCCAAAAGGGTTCTGTACCCCTAGCGATGAATTCTTCACTACTCCTAGTTTCTGCAACAACGAGACTATTGCTATTAATAGATGATTCATTTGCAGTACTGGGACTGTTAGCTAGTAAGCTAGCGCCAAATAAGAGCAGAGTAACATAACAGATGAAACTTTTCATGTATCGAGGTATAGCTACTAATTTGCAATATTCTTGTATGTTATTGGACAACTGTAAATATCGGCACTCAAAAGACGTGGAACAGTTCTGCCCTAATGCTCCCCTCAAGTATCCGATTATCCTCTAAGAAAAGGCGATGCCTACGGCGGTAAACTACGCACCCTGGATCTCCTTTCCTATGAGTGAAAAATTGTTAATTGAGTGCAGCCGCTATCCCACTTCACAGCAAAAAACCCCAGCGTTAAGTACCGAGGTTCGGGGGAAATCTTTTCTATTAATGGTAGATACCGATACCGAAGGCGCAGGAATGTATGAGGTAGGCGATCGCCTTTGCTGTACTGGATCGCCTTTCCTCTTGCGAAAATTTCTAGATGAATTTCCTCATCCACTATGAATAATGCTGTCGAGTTGGAGTTCAAGATAGATAGTTTTAAATCCACTGTTGTTTGGGGATTCACCAATTTGGTAAAAACCGCGTTTGAGATAAAGCATCCGGGCTACATAAGAAGAAGGATGTTCCCAGGTATACAATCGTAAGTACCTTTTTGCTTTTGCTTGTGCTAGGTCGATGGTAAAGTCTAATAGCTCTTTTCCAATTCCTTTTCCTCGAAATTGTGATGCTACACAAAACCAGCCTAACCAGTCAGCTTCTTGTTCGTCTTCGCTTTTGCAATATAACCCAGTTAGCCCAATTACTTGGAAAGATTTTTCATCGATAGCAACCCAGTATTTGAGTTGGGTAATTCCACTGTCTGAAAACCATTGAGCATATTTATCTCGATATAAACTTGCCGCCAGCGATGGACTATCACTACTATTACTCACGCCTGGGAAAACTTCCTCTCTTAAGTGAATTGCTTGCTCCAGGGTTGCTATCGATAATGATTCAATGTACATAACACTAGTCACTCAAGCTTAAAGTAGCCATACCTATATCTAGGCTACTATCTCAATTAATCTGTAAATTTTTCGGTGAGCAGGCAGACTTAAGTGGGAACCATCATTGCTGCCATTCTCTCTCTTCATCTCGAAGAACTAATTCTACCCTAGCTTTCATACCTAATTTGCTTTTCCTCTTTCAGTTTGTTTTTCCTAGTTGAGCATGGCACCAAATCGAAACGAAATACGAGCAAGTCCTGAATCTGAATGTTGTTTTCGTAACTTGGCTCAGGTAAATACCAAAAGTAGTCCTGGCGCACATGATCCATCCGAAATCCGCACTTTTGATAAAAAGCAATGTTGGCGATACTTGAATTAGACGTGCCGACGAACATCTGCCTCTTGCCCCGTTGCCTCGCCTCTTGAATCAACCAAGCAAGGAACTCCTTACCTAAACCCTGCCTTTGAAACTCAGGGGCTATACCAAGCTCCATAATTTCGCAGGGATCGCTGCGCCATTTCATCGTTGCTGCACCAACCAAGTGTTCGCTGTCGTCCATGCGATATACAGCATCAACGAGGTTAGCAAGCCCCCATCGCAGCGCACGCTCCGATTGTTCTGCCAACAGTAGTATTGGAATCAGCGCTTCAAGTTCGTCGTCACGAGCTTGTCGAATAGCAATCGCCATTCATATTCCCCTTTAATCACATATTTATTTTTTAAAACTATAGTACCAAGTTGAATTAATAATCGATATAAACCAAGAAAAAGTAAATTAATCATCTACTATTAGATTGGCCAGTCGGTTTGTCTGAAGCCAGCAGAGCAATATTATTTAGAGCTGATTTAGCTGTAGTTCACTGTCAGCCCACAGAGTTAGATTTACAGTCAGCAAGCTTAGTGGTGCAGAGAACGGATGAACGCACCGTGTTCAAACCCTTGATCTGCTAATAATTTTACTTGGCATCCTGGTGGTAACATTCGCAGTGTGGTTTCCAAGACTGGACGATAATCTTCATAGCTGACTGGATATCAAAGCGAGAAAGCGTTTCGGCGCTATACGCTTCGCAGCGAACAAGAAACTGCGATCGCTGCCTACTATCATGCGATTGGCGAAGAAGTGGAGTAAGGTATGCTATGCCCAAGCCACTTGATCCGAAGTGTAAGTTATGCGCCAAATTACCAACAACTCAAGCTAAAGTTTTACATAGAACAGCAGGGGATGGTTGTTGGAATCCCAAAGTCTGTCATAATCGCCGTTCATTTTATCGCCACCGCTCCCAGAAGAATTCAGCAGAAATTGATTCAGTAACAGTCGAACCACCAGCAACATATTTTGCAGTGCTATATCTATCCCATCTTCCGCACTTCAAAACGTATTATGAACAATACAAAAATAGTTACTAAAAATATTCATATTATTAAGTATTAATATTGATAATAATTGTTTGCTGGACGATGCTTATAGCGATCGCTATATTTGGTCATCTTAGTATGTTACAAAGTGAAGTACAGAAAGTGGGATGATAAGTATTTTTGCTACTAAAGAAAGAGGGATGATCAAAAAAAGTGAGAGAATTAGGAATTAAACCAAAGAAATAAAATCTCACGCAAAAAATGGATTATCAAAAAAAAGAGATTGTAATTAATTTATACTTAAAATTGAAGTGCGGAATGTGGGATTTATGTGCAACAAACATTTCGGCAGATATTGAGTTCAAGTTAGAGATTTTGTGAGAAGTTGACCATCCAAAACC
>NZ_JADEXF010000648.1 GCF_015207245.1 Nostoc cf. edaphicum LEGE 07299 | reverse complement strand
TTTCTGTGCAATAGTTTGCAAATTAGCAGCAATTATTAATTGACTCGCCGCCGGTTCTGTAAATGGTAAATCATCATCTTCTACAGCCTGTTTTGCTGGTGCTTTAATTTCTGGAATCAAAGTACTCGCCAACTGAATATCTAAACCTCCCGCATCAGGGAAGGTATTTTTATCAACATTCAAAGGAATCTTCACCTGTTTGTCAGTAACACCAGATTCAACGACTTGTTCTGTAATTTCAATTGGCTTAATTTCCAAAGGTACTTCAAAAGCATCTGCGGCTGTACCATTTAGCTGAGTCGTAAAGCGAACTTTACCAGTTCCCACACTATCCGCCAGCATGGGAAAGCGATAAGCATGAGTTGCAGATTCAGCTTTGGTTTGCAAAGAAGTCGCTGTAGGGTTTTTGTCAGCAAACTTCACATTACCGCTAAGTTCGCCATTAATTGAGAGATTTCCTGTATTCCCAGTGTTGTTAGTTACAGATAAACCAGCGAGGATGCGATCGCCTGGACGGGCAAATTGTGGCAAGATGGCATTAGTTAGGAGTGGCTTAGTGCTGATAAACGTCGCCTCCCCATTCCCGAAACGCAGATTTCCATCAGTGGCGACAGCCATCACCCGCCATGTAGTTAAGTCATCCGGGAGTTTAAAGGTTATCTGTGCATTACCATTTGCATCGGTGAGAACAGAACCGTTGTAGTAAGCTAAGGCTTGAAAATCGGTGCGAGTGCGAGTATTTGCTGCACCAGTTGAGAAACCACCGCCATAACCCCAACCTTTGGGTTTAGCTACATCTTGTGCTTGTAATATGACATCTGGTCGATTATCGCTAAAGCGCGTAGAAATTGGCTGTTCTGCATAAACTGTATCTACCAAATCTGGCGGACGATAACCAGAAAGTTGTAATACCGCCTCGTTTACCACCATGACTGTAAACTGTCCTTTGGTGGGGTTTCCTTGATTATCCTTCAATTCTAGTTCTACCGTTTCTTCTGCACCAGGTTCTAATGATGCTTGCACTGGTTTAACTTGCAGTTTTAAATACTTATCTTCTAAATTAACTTTAAAAGGTGCAAAACCAATCTTCACCAAGTTATCTAAACTTCCCGCTTCCACTTGGTTTATGGGTTTTCCTTGCCTTACTAACACAGCTTCAATGGCTGCATTTGGCAGCATTTCTGGCGTAACTTGAAACTGTATTTGTGGCGCGCCTCCCTGAACTTTTATTATCTGCTGATAAAGGGGTTTATCTTTAATTACAGCAAAGTACAATTCTGCATCTGCATAGGGAGATTGAATTAGGACAGTAGCAGTTTCACCAGGTTTAAACTCTTTTTTATCTAATTTCACTTCTAAGACATCATCTTCCTTAGAACCCCAAAATACAGGATTTCCTCCAGTTGCCCAAATTTGTAAATCTGTGGCGCTTAATTCGCTTTTGGCATCGCTAAAATTAACTCTAATCCGATATGAAGCAGATTCCGGTGCTGTCAAATTTATCGATTGCGGATTACTTGCAGATGTAATTTCTGCTTGTCCGACTGTTTTATATTCAACTTGATTTTTTGGAGTTCGGCTACCTTCTACCAACTGCGTGACGCTGCTGTATTTAATCTGTTGTAATTCCACCCGTACCCGTTGACCTGTGATTGGTTTTCCTGTAGGGTTAGTAACAATCACTTCAACAGGAAAAGGCTTACCAGCATCAGCGATGAAATTACTTTTTAACCCGATGAGGCGATTACTCGGTAAGGCTGTAAAAGTTTTAGAATTTGCTACCGACAGATTAGAAACATCTGCAACTTGAACATCTACTTGGTAAGTCATCGGATATGGTAAATCATTAGCCACATTTACAGTTTGACTACTTTTACCATTAGCATCTAGTTGGGCATTAGTTTGCAATACATCAGTAGATATAGTAGGCATTTCCTCCGGCCATAACCATTGCCTACCAAAAGTAAATCCTTCCCAACCTTTAGGCACAAAATCAGTCTGCTGGCGAGTGATAAAATATTTTGCTTCTCCCCCTTCTACAGGCGCGCCAAACAAATAATTGCTTATAGCATTAATATTAACTTTCTCATCAATGAGAGCAAATTCTTTATCTAAGTTGAGTTCGACTTTGAAATTGGGTGGCTTAAACTCAGCTACCCGAAATTCTCCAGAAATTTCTTGTCCATTTTTACCTTTCGCCTGGATTGTATAGTAGCCTAAGCGCTGAGTAGTTTTGATTGGTAGTTCCAGAGAAAAACTGCCAAATTCATTTGTGGTTTGCGTACCTAAGCTAGTTTTTTGTCCATCGGGATTTACCAAAGTTAATTGGTAAGCAGCATTTTTATCTTGCTGAATTACACCATTTTGTAAATAGTCTGCAAAACCAGTCAACCAAGCCTTTTCGCCTGGTTGATATAACTGTCTATCCGAGAAAATTACCCCGCGTGATTCTGGCTTTTTATCTTGCCAACCTGCATCAATACCGTAGCCATAAACACCGCTATATTCTTCAGTTCTAGCAAATGCCCAATCTTGATTCTCACGGGCAATTACTAATAACTGTGGTGATTTACTAGAGCTTTCATTGCCAGAATAACATTTCTGTAACCCTTCACGAATAATTCTAAAAATTCCATTGTCATCAGTTTTACCTGTTGCACAAGGTACTGGTTCTGGACGAGATTTTGCTTGTAATTTTGATTGATAAATTTCAACAGTAGCTGCTTGAACTGGCGAACCATCTGTAAGATGATTGACGCGAATTAAGCCTGACTCAGGAAACCACTGAGTAAATACGCCCAAATTCGTCAATTCAACTAAGCCATAAGTCGTAGGTTCGCGCCACAGTTCCTTACCATTGTCCTGATATTTATTCGTGCGGGCTTGCACTCCATAAGCTAACATTCCCGTAGTAGAATTTATTTTTTCCCGCAGAGGAACAGCAATATCAACTGATTGATTTTTCTTACCCGATACCTTAAAGTTTTGCCATTCAGAAGGTTGTGGTAATAAATCACTACCATTATTAAAATAAACTAAATCTGTCGGTTTAACTACTCGATAAGCTGCTTTATATTTTGATTCTGGCAGATTTCCCGTACTAATATTTAGCTGTAAATTTTTACTTGTAGGAAAAATATTCAAATCTGATGGTACCCAGATATCTCCAGCTAAATCTCCAGTGTCATATTTAAGTGTGACAGGTTTACCCAAAGTTTGCCCAAACTTATCTTTGAGATTTTCGCCGATAGTAATTGTATAAGTCTTTGCAGGTTCTAGCGCATAAGGATTGATGCCGACAATTTTATCTTCATCATTAACTTGCAGAATTCTCGAAATCTCTTTTGGTGCTGGATTAATAGAAATATTTTCTTTAGCTGAATCTGGCAATAATACATTATTAAATTCTAGCTGCGGACTGCCTTTAACAAATCGTCCAAATGTTCCGCCTGAATCTGGCTGTCCGTAATAGTTAATTTTCTGAAAAGCCAATGGCGAATAAGTTGCTAATTTACTGGCAAATTCTTTCTCTGTAGGTAGATTGCCATAAGCAGGACGTATTCCTG
>NZ_JADEXF010000647.1 GCF_015207245.1 Nostoc cf. edaphicum LEGE 07299 | reverse complement strand
GAGGATTGCTATAGTACTTATGTCCTGCCATAGCCATAGCTAAAAATCCCCAAAGAATCATCCCTGATACGCTCAACATCCCGCTACCGATAACTAACTGTGAAGCAGAACTGATCCCAATGGCGCGGGCAGCACTGACAAAACTATCGAAACGACCTTCACCATAGCTGCTAATAGTAATAATCAAAAAGATTAATCCACCCATATAAAATATGCCTCCAAACCAACCAAGGGTGAAAAACATATCTAAAATGCCACTATCAATTACCACTACTTCAATTTGACCAGTTTTTTCGTTGACCTTCCAAATATTTCCTAAGCCGTTACCTAGACCATTAGAAAGCGCTAAACCAAGATTTCTGTCGTAAGTTCCCGATCTATCTTTAAAACTGCCATCTTCTTGAATATTAGAAAAAGTTTCAAAACGTGCAGCTACTACTCCAGCAATTGGTTCGATAGTTGTCAATGGCACAACACAAATAGCCATGACCACAATTATGGTAATTAAGCGCATTTGAATTTTGGCTTTGACTGAACCCATAATCATAATTATTCCAAATAACCAGCCTCCCCAATTAGTACGTGCTTGTGTTAATAAAAAAGATAAGTAACCAACAGCTGAAGCCGGAAAAATTAAACTTCCTGAACCGGTCAATAATAACAGTAACCCAGCCTGCATAACAGAACCAAAGGGGCCAACTGAGTGTAATGTACTCCAGACGCGCATCCCGAAAGGTACAGGGTTTCCAGAACTCATGAATAATTTTGATTGTATGAGCCAGTACCTATCCCACTCAGGAGCTACCACAAATTGATATACGCCATAAGTTCCTAAAATCAACACACACCAGAGAAATGTTCGCTGAATATTCTGGCGATAACTGGGATAATCTCGCCAGTTGATAAATAAGTGAAAAGCGAAAATCACCGGACTGAGCCAATCCATCAATCCGCGCGCTACAGGGATAGGTGGGTTGTAAATTAGACCAATAAGAAAGCCATAGAACACTCCGATAAAAGCTAAAACAAACGGCAAACCCCCTTGGCGAGAAGCGCGGGGAAAGTGTCGCAAAAATGTTGCTATAGTAATAAACACCACTAAGTAGGGTGCTATGAGCATTTGACGGCTAGCATCCCACCCTACCCGATAGTCAACTAAGCGAGTCGCTAAGGGTGTGAGAAACCAAATCCACCAAGTAAAGCCAATGTAAAGAATAGGATGCCGCAAGTATAAAAATAAGGCTACTACTAAAGCTGTCGCCGGGTAAATTAGGCGCAATGCGGCAGTAACACCACCAAAATAGCAAACTACAGTTAGTAATATAAAGCCTGCGATCGCCATCCAACCCTGTAGCGATCGCTCTTCGGGAGAATAGTTGTCTTGTAAAAAACTATTGAAAAGTATCTGCTTAGAATTCATTCAATTTTAGATGTACATATAAATAAGTTCAACTCGTTCCCAGGCTCTAGCCTGGGAATGAAGTCATTCGAGGCTCTGCCTCATTCTGAATTGCGAATTCTGAATTTTGAAATGTTTATATCCCTGCCAACGCCCACGCCAAGATGCTAATAACTTTTTCCCCGCCAATTGCCCTTGGGTAGGTAAAAATCTCAACCATTGTATTAAGCCCAAACTATCGCAAGTACCCACGAATACTGCCCAAAACAAAAATACAATCCGGCGGATAAATGGCAAATGCTCTAATAAAACTAAGGTTTCATTATGGACTAAATTAATAAATGCAGTTTCATTAAAGTTATTTCGCTGATCTTCGTCAAAACGTTGTGCTGGATAATGATCTACAGCAACGTGAGGAGCGTAAATTATCTTCCAACCAGCCCGCTTTAATGCCAAGGTGAATGCCATTTCAAAGTGTACCTGCGCTCCAGTACCACGCATCCGCTCATCAAAGCGTAGTTGTCCGATAGCTTGGGTACGAAAACTCATGTTCACGCCCTTGAGAATATCGACTTCGCGGGGTTCTCCCACTCCCAGGTGATGGTTGCCAATGACTCGCCCAAACCACTGCAACTGTCCCACTACTGGGCGGGATTCATCTTCTAATTTGCTGCCGTGGTATATCCAATCACGCCCTCCCAGTCCGCCAAGGCGACTATCGCAGGTAAAGTAAGCTGCAATCCGCTCTAACCAATCGCGGTGAGGTGCGGCATCATCATCAGTAATGGAAACAATATCGCCCTCCACTGCTGCTAGTCCGGCGTTGAGAGCTGCTACTACCCCCGGTTGTGTCACTTTCACGGTATGCAGTGGCAAGTTGTGCGCTGTGTATTGGGCAAGAAATTGCCAAGTTTCTGCATCCGTATCGCGGACAACCACTATCACCTGATCGACTGGTTTAGTTTGCTCCTGTAACGCCAAAAGGCAGCGTGAGAGGTCTTGTGGACGGCGATAAGTCGGTATCAGAACGGTGTTCCGCATTCTTGCTTAACTCCTCGAATAAATCCACATAAGTTTGTGCCATAGTAGTCCAGCTGTGTTGTTCTGCCACAGAACGAGCAGCTTGACTCATTTGCTGCATGAGCATATCTACACTTACCAAGGACATCATCGCCACAGCCAAAGCTTCGATATCATTTGAGTCGGTTAAGACGATGCCACATTCTGGTGTCACCAACTCTGCACCCCCCGTAGCTGTGGCAGTAATTACTGGTAGTCCTGAAGAAAGTGCTTCTAACAATACGAGGCTACAAGCTTCATATCGGGAAGGAAAAATAAATAAATCTACTGACCGCATAATTTCGGGGATATCACGGCGAAATCCGACAAAATGCACGCGATCGCTTAACCCCAAGGATGCCGCTAATTGTGGGAAAGGACTACCTTCGATATGACCTACCACCGCCAAATGTAAATTAGGTACTTTTACCAAGGCGTGTAGGACTGTATCTAAATTCTTTCTGGGTGTGCGGATGTCTCCAGCAAACAGGGCTAGGGTGACATTCTCCGGTAAACCTAATTTTTGGCGATTGCTTTCACCAGGGGTAAACTCTTCTAAGTCAACGCCATTCACAATTACCCGAATCCGAGAACGCGGTACACCAATGTTGACTAATTCTTGGGCTACCTTTTCGGATACAGCCACTACAACCTGTGCTTTTTGGAAAGCCTGTTTTTCCCAACGGGCATTAAAAGCCGTAAACAGCCATTGATAAAAACCATATAAATCGCGGCGGTTGCGGGAAATATGAACAGGCGATCGCAACCATGAACTGTGGACAAAATGTACAGCATTCACATCAGCCGCAGCCAGATTAATTGCTCCATTGACTTTAACTAAATCAATGTCAGAGCGATGTTTACGTAACCAATCTGCACTTTTTTGGGCAAAGATGAAATTACGTACAAATTCTGTGGGATAGCCTTTGACTGGAATTTTAATCCAATTAACTTGGTTATTGTCTTTTAGTTCTGGTGCGACTTCACTAGCTAATAATGTCAAGTGATGACCACGACGAATTGCTTCCTTAGCAACCTCATAGTTTACCCGCCCCTGACCATCACCTTTTTTTACTTTATGAGTAACAATACAAAGTTTCATACACTATTTCCT
>NZ_JADEXF010000645.1 GCF_015207245.1 Nostoc cf. edaphicum LEGE 07299 | reverse complement strand
GGCAGCGTCAGATGCGTATAAGAGACAGATTAAATATTGCACTAGAGCAGGTAAAACAGCGTCAGCTAATATAACTAGTACTAGATAAACCCCTAATCCGTAAAATACTAAACGACGATACTGAGATTTGGGTTTCCAGAAAAATGTTCGCCAAAGTAGGTAAGTTGCGATCGCAACTGCCACGATCCACAAGACGGTGTAAGCTGGCAACTGGGCTGTGACATCGGTATAGCTGGCACCATAACTGACTCCACGGGTAGAATACACCAGTTCATAGCGACTCAGCCAATAACTAAAAGCCACTACCAGCATCAACAAGCCACCCATACCGGATAAATGACGCTGCTGCTGGGGTGAAAAACCAGGGAAAATCCCCTGACTCAAACTGTCAGCCGACAAGAGATAAGTGAGAGTAACAGCGACAAAGCCATACAAACATAATCCCATCAGCCAGAGTTCTAGCAGTTCCCAAAAGGGTAAAGAAAAGACGTAAAAGCTGATATCTCGACCAAATAAAGGCTCAGTGCTGTTGAAAAGGGTGGGGTGAAAATATTGCAGCACCTTTGCCCAGTTTTGGAATAGGATCAACCCAAAAATGGGACTGAAGAGAATTGCGATCGCAGTTAGTAAAAATTGCGGATAAATTAAGATTGCGATCGCTACTCCCCCAATTAAACCGAGATACGAGACTTGAGAGAAAATCTGCCTCAAGAGTTGCCAAATCGTCTCTGGTCGAAATAGGGCAAGAATGGGTTGACTAGCTTTATTAACTGGAGGATGCCAGTAAGAAAGAGCAATTTGACCATAGTGAGCCAGCATTAACCCGATTAACAAGCTCAATATCAGAGTTAAGGGTAATAACCAGCGCAACCTGAATGTTTGAAAGCGTTGTAACCCAAGTATCCGGGTTTTGTCGTGTCTTGGATAATTAGGACTGAGAAAATTTGTTAATTCACTGTTGAGTTCTGGTTGTTCAATATTTACAGACTGGGAATATTTTAGCCGTTGTGCTAGAGCCAGGTTTAGCAGTAGATAGGCAGCAGTTATCCCAGCCACGACTACCCACAAAATACCACGAGTCAGCAGCCTCAACAAAAATACTTGGAGATAGCCGACTTCCCGAAACCAAAAAATTTCTGCTCCCAGACGGGAACTTAGATCCAGAAGTAGCCACAGCCCCAAAAATCCGATTAATAGCCTAAAGCCCCATTTCCAATACATTGATATGTAATTTAAAAAGAACGCCAATTCTCTATTTGCAAGCCGTTTACTCTTTGAAATTATCGAACATTAGATGTTACAACAATATGATTGAGTTAGTGCTGTTGCTGCGATCAATACATCATAAGAACCGATAGGAGTACCCGCTGTTTTCAAAATACTTCTAATTTGGGCAGCTTGTTCTGCTTCTTCCACACTAAAAGGTAAAATTGTAATCGAACCTAACAATGCTTCAATCAATGATTGGATTTTTAAGGCACGTTGAGGATTGATTGCTAATCCATACTTAACCTCCATTACTGTTAAGGAGGAAATAAAAATATCTGTGGGAGTAGTAGACTTTAAGAGCTTGAGAGTATTTTTTTCTCCCTGACAAAATCACTAATTACGCAGGTATCGAGTAAATAACCCATCATTAAAACTCGATTTCGTTAGGTGGTAGCAGTTCGTCTCAGTAAGACTCAAAAATAATACTTTTTACTACACCTTGATGTTGCATAATAGTTTCTGGCCAAGTCATGGGTTTTGTTTCTAAGAAAGTAACAAAGACTCTGCTTTCAGTAATACCTTGTGGTTTTTCAGCTAGTTCGATTTTGCCATTTTTATAAATTCCTTCAATGGTTCGTAGCATTGTTTTTACCTCCTATCGAAATTCTAGTAGTATTTATAAATCAGAACGCGTAGCTTGTGATGAGGCACATTTCATGATGCCTTGTCGAACTCAATATTGAGGTGCTTCAGTGTCCGCATGAGTACGTTCGGTAAATATTGATATCCTTCTTGTGCCAAGCGAATGTCTTTTAGGCGTAGCAGCAAACGCTGATATGCAATCTGCATTTCCTTACGAGCAAGCATAGCACCCAAACAAAAATGAATCCCATGACCAAAAGATAGGTGGTTGCTGGCATTATGGCGGCGCACATCGAAACGCTCACCTTCAATAAATTTTAGCGAGTCGCGGTTAGCAGCATCGAAGCGGAGCATCACTAAAGACCCAGCTTTGAGATCGACATCTTGAAGCTTTGTATCTTCTGTCACAACTCGCCACATTCCTGCTGTCGGACTTTGCATTCGTAAAACTTCTTCAACAAAGTTATCTAACAGAGAAATATCTGTTTGTACCAACTTCATCTGCTCTTTGTTGTTTGTCAGCAACAACATCCCACCTGCGATCGCACTGGTGACAGTCTCATTACCTGCCACTAATATTTGCTGAATTATACTCAGCAGTTCAGCAGTGTCGAGCGATCGCTCTCCATCTACTTTTGCTTGTACCAAGTCAGTAATCAAATCATCTTGAGGCTGTTTTTGGCGTGACTCCATAACATCATGAAAATAATGCTGGAAAGCGACAACATCTTTAGCACACTCGATCTCTTGCTCTCTAGAAAGTATGTGGCCTAAACGCGCAATAAAAGAATCAGACCATTGCTTGAACTTCGGCAAATCTGCTTGCGGCACACCTAACTGTTGAGCAATAACTTTGAGCGGTAAGGGTACGGCAAACTCACTGACGAATTCACACTTGCCGCGATCGATAAAGCTGTCAATCAGTTCATCAACAATCTGCTCAATCAAGTCACGCATTTTGTTGATACGCGACGAGGTGAAAGCCTTATTTACCAGCGAGCGAAATCGCTCGTGTTCTGGTGGATCTGCCGTCAGTAGGGTGTTCATCTGAGGCCAGCCTTGAGCAGCAATTTTCTGCAACTCTCGATCGTGTTGTTCTTTGCCAGCTAGTAAAGCCGAGAAATTGCTAGAGAATACTCTTGTATCCTTAAGAATTTCGATCGTTAAGTCATAGCGAGTAACAAGAAAGAGTTTTGCTTCCGTTGTGGGACTTGGTAGCTCCATAATTGGTGCTTGCTCCTGTGCCAGCTTATAGAATTCATAAGGGCACACAAGCACTTCTGGATCGAAGAAGTTATAGTCTGACAGATGCTTCATGCTTCTAATGGCGATCGGTGATGGTTTGCTTTGACTGATTTTGAGTCAACATCATCTTAACAAGTTACTCACCGTCGGCTCATTGGCGATCGCAGTTTAGGTACAACGAAAACTGCAACGGTCATCAATGCAAATTCTGATGCAGCCAAAGCGCGATCGCAACTCCTAACTGTGTAAACTATTTACAAAGCTCAACTAGTCTCCCGCTATCGCAACTAAGTAACTTCCGACTTCCACCAACTAGCTTATGAAGTTGGAAGTTGAAATCGGAAGTTACTGCAACGTGCAACGGCAAGACCCGCCGCCAGCGATTATGTAACCAGGTTACAGAACTTTGCGATCTCACGAGTTTCTGGATATCCAGAAATTTAGTAAAGAGTGACTCGTGTAAACCCTTTACATATATAAACCC
>NZ_JADEXF010000644.1 GCF_015207245.1 Nostoc cf. edaphicum LEGE 07299 | reverse complement strand
TAAGAGACAGCTATTATTCCTGCGCTTTTAGGGGCAGGAAAATTATAAAAGTTGCGCCTTGGCTGGCGATGCTGTTAGCTGTAATGCTGCCTTGATGAGCTTCTATAATGCGCTTGGCGATCGCTAACCCTAAACCGCTGCTACTGCCTTTACGTGAAGGGTCTGTTGTATAAAACTGCTCAAAAATTCGGGGCAAATCACCCTCACTGATACCTGCTCCCTGGTCTTGAATTTTCAAAACTGCTTGTTTATTCTCGCTGTACCCAGAAATAAAGACCAAAGAATCGGGTACTGAATGTTTGATAGCGTTGTCTAGCACATTTAAAATAGCCTGTAATAACCGTTCTGGATCGCCTTGTAGTTGTAAATCAGCCACGTTTAGGCGCACAGATACGCCAATAGCTTGCATTCGAGGCTCCATCGCACTGACAGCACGGTTAATCAGACCTTGCAGTGAGAAGGTTTGCTGTTCAAGTTGAGTAATTCCTGCTTCTAAGCGTCCGAGATCGAGCAGGTCATGAATCAGTCGTGATAAGCGTTTGATTTCGTTCTCAATAGTCTGAAAGAAGCGATCGCGCAATTCCGGTTCTTCATAAGCGCCACTTCTGAGTGCGTCTATCGTTACCTGAACGTTGCTGATGGGTGTGCGAAGTTCGTGGGAGACATTTGCTAGAAAAGCCCGGCGCTCTTGATCTAGGGAAGCCAAGCGTTCACTCATCCGGTTTAGCTCTGTTGCTAACTGATCTAACTCATTGTTTTCATGGATAATTAGCTTGTCACCAAAATGACCACCACCTAAGCGGATCGCAAAGTTCCGCATAGTTTCAATTGGTTTTGAGAGACTCCGAGCAAAGCGAGTACTGATTAGCGCACATAGCAAGATTGTCAGCGCCAGCGTTCCCAAAACACTCCAAATCACCCTAGCGAACTGACGCTGAAGGTGATCTAAAGACATGGACATTCGTAGCACGCCCAGTAATTGACCATTACGCACAATTGGTCTAGCAATGTATAGGCGATCTTCAGTTGATAAAATCCCTTTTGCGACTCCTTGCGCCGGACGATTTTGTAGAGCTTCCGATACTCCCGTAACTTTGTACCAGTCTTTAACCAGTTTGTCTAGGCGTGGGTCAGAAGTTGCCAGAAGACGACCATGTTGATCAAAAATGCGAAGCGCCACAGTTTGTGGCGCTCCATACCGCTTTACCAGTAATTCTACCCGTTGCAGATTCTTTTCTTCTAAAGCATCAGCTGCACTCTCACTCAAGGCAGCTGTCCAGTTATCCAAATCTGTTTGCCGCGATCGCATGAAGTAGGCATGGAACGACCACAGAATATAGCCCGCCATCACCGAGGTTCCCAAGGTGATCAGTAACAGGTAAGTGGCTAACAGCCGAGCATGAATCGAATTTAGTTTGATGCGAGGCAACCAGATCATCTTTAAAACTAATCCCCAGAACGACGGCGCAACACTGCTTTGATCCGCGCCAGTAGTTCACGGGTGTTGAATGGCTTGGTTACATAATCATCAGCTCCTGCTTCCAAGCCCCAAATTTTATCAATATCTTGATCTTTTGCTGTCAGCATGACAATGGGAACATCCGAAAATGCCCTAATTCGCCAACAAACCTCCATGCCGCCAACCTCCGGCAGCATGAGGTCGAGCAAAATTACATCTGGTACTTCCTTGTGAAACTGTTTGATGGCACTATGCCCATCTGCTGCCGTTGTCACTGTATAACCTTCTTTTTGCAGCGTGTAAGTTAGGCTTTCGCGTAGGGGTGCTTCATCATCCACTAATAATATATGCGGCATTTTAGATTAGCAATTAGTCCAGCATTCAATCCTAATTTTACCTTCTCAAGTAGCCGTTTCTCTGGCATCCTTCTCAGGACACAAAGTGATTACTCCGAATTACGTAGGATGAATTTATTCTCCGAATTGTCCATTTTTTAAAGACGATGATGGAACACTATTTAGAACAGCCGTATGTTGTAGGTGAACCGCAGAGGCGCAGAGGAAACAGAGAAAAGAGAAAAAATGCTTAACCCAAGCGTATTGACTTCTAGACGATCTATTAAGCATCGTCTAGAAGTTAGTTTAAAACTTGCCCTTGACTCTGACTTTCACATAATTTGTCATCTGTCTTGAGAAACACGGTGTAATGTTCTCTCTCCCATTATTGCGTGCTTTGGATTATCAACCAATCCTGTATCTAGTAACATTACACCAAAAAGTATCGCCCAGCCCAGAGCGCGTTGTATTGTTGCCTCAGAAACATTTGAGTATTCTGCCAGTGCTTGGGAGCGTGCTTTTGGATCGCTAAACAGCATCCATTAATATTTGCAGTTGAACCGGATAGTTACCAAATATGAGACACTACTAAGCATGAATACAATTTCATATGAACGCTAATTTGTGAGAAAAGTGCTAATAAATTTTAATTGTCAACTGTCTAATTATTGCTATTTATGCTGAAAATAAGGAAAACTTATCGTTTTTAGGGCAATGCAAAATAGTACAAATTTAAGCATCGATTGTGTAGACAAGCTTAAGGTACTGGGAGATGAAACCCGTTTGGCAGTTTTACAACTTTTGATTGACAGTCCTAAGCGAGTGGGAGAGATGAATGCGATTTTGCATTTGGAGCAAAGTCTGCTCTCTCATCATTTACAGGTTTTGCGTCGAGCCAAATTAGTTGTGCGGGAGCGAGATGGCAAAGCATTTCTCTATCGTCTTGCCCCTCAAGTCGAAGTAGCTACAGGCAAGGCTTTAAACCTCGGCTGTTGTGTTCTCTCGTTCAACTAAAACCCGGAATATTTATAGAAATAAAGGGAGAAGATGAAACATTCACAAATTTCGGCGATCGCAATAGGATTAGTGACAAGCATTTGGTTGCAAGGTTGTTCTCAACCTCCGCAAGCAGTCACAAATGATGGAAATAGGCTACAAGGAAAATTGGTACTTACTGGTTCAAGTACGATCGCACCATTAGCAGCAGAAATTGGCAAAAAGTTTGAATCGCAACATTCCGGTGTGCGAGTTGATGTGCAATCAGGCGGTTCTTCTCGTGGTATTGCAGATGCTCGTCAAGGTGTAGCCAATATTGGCATGGTTTCCCGTGCTTTAAAGCCCGAAGAAAAAGATTTAAAAGCGTTTTCCATCGCTCGTGATGGAGTAACGGTGATTCTCCATCAGGAAAATCCCGTGCCATCCCTAACTGACAAGCAAATTGTAGATATTTACACAGGCAAGGTGAATAACTGGAAACAGCTAGGGGGTAAGGATGGGGCAATTACAGTTGTTAATAAAGCCGAAGGACGTTCTACCCTGGAATTATTTACCCACTACTTCAAGCTAAAAAATACTGACATCAAAGCACAAGTAGTGATTGGTGATAATGAGCAAGGAATTAAGACTGTAGCCGGAAACCCAAATGGTATTGGCTATGTTTCCATTGGCTCGGCAGAAAATAGCGCCGCCAATAAAGAACCAATCAAATTACTACCTGTAAACGGTGTAGCAGCAACAACAGCTAATGTACAAAACGGAAGCTTTCCTATTTCTCGACCGCTTAACT
>NZ_JADEXF010000643.1 GCF_015207245.1 Nostoc cf. edaphicum LEGE 07299 | reverse complement strand
AGCTTATACCAATCAAAATAGTTGCTTTCCCTACTTAAAAACCAGGAAATCCTTTTACGAACAAAACCTTGAAAATGCAGCCATGTCTATAATTTGGATATTCTTAGTCCCTAGCTGCGACAAACTGAGAATGATCGTTTCTTTGAAGAGCATATCTTTTATTGTGAATATCTTCTGCAATGATTTTCTCCATACAACGTTCTGCTATAGCTGCAATAGTGAAGGAAGGATTTGTACATGCAGTAGGCCCAGGAATCAGCGCACCATCAACAACATACAAACCTTGATAATTCAACACCCGACCGTATTGATCGCACACTTTACCCATGACAGCGCCTCCTAAAGGATGGGCACAGATAGAGGCACTAACGTCTGTCTTTGGTGTTGTAGTAGGGGTGGTAATCGAGCCATCAAGAGTTGTGTAAGTAACTTTTGCAGCTAATAAATTATCTCTATTTTCTTGTTCAGGCCAGTGTAACTTGACATCATCTGTAGACCGATCGTAGGTAAAAAATCCTTTTGGTTTTGTCATAGCCAAAGTCAGACACCTTTGTGTTCCTGGGCCACCAGACCAATCTTCCAGATTCATCAGACTAATCGGATTTTGAGTATTATTAATGTTTTCCACGACAGCGCCTGACGGACCCCCTCTGCCAATCACAGGCTTTGGTAAATTTGAACGTTGGGCAACCATGTCTCCATTATTATTCCAATTTTGTCCGACACTAGGCTTCAATCTAGGTAATGTGCCTTTTTCTTTAGCCTTGAGCAAAAGTTTAGAAGTCCCCATAGAACCAGCTGCTAAAAACAAGTAGCGACAGGTAAAAGTTTTTGACTGAATTACTTCTCCTCTTTCATCAATTTCATGGCATTTAACTCGATAACCACGTCGCGGTAATTCAGAAATTTCTGTCACTATATGTAAAGGTAAAATCTTTACTAATCCAGTTTGTTCTGCTTGAAGTAAGTAATTGCGATCTAGGCTATTTTTTGCTCCACTATTAATACCAAACCAATGTTCACCCTGAAGAGCAGAAGGAATCTTTTCTCCTCGAATTTCTTGACGAACTATATCCCAATCAACAGCTAAATCTAGTAATCGAGTAGGTAAGCCTGCTTTCTTTCCGTTTTCCAGTAAAAATCGCGTTGTCTCATAATAATCAGTCTTTAAAACGTCGTCTGGTATTGGTGCTGCCCTCAACATTGAAAGAACGCGAGGATAGTAAATTTCATCCATTTCCTTGTAGCTAATTGAACGAGGAAAAACTCTATAAAATAACTCGCGAATAGGTTGGTAAATAATAGCGTTGTAAACTAAAGAACCGCCTCCAACGCCAGCACCAGCTAAAACAGTAACGCCATCTTCATTTAAGGTCTCTAACACTCCTGTATACACGTCTACAGACTGACCAAATAAATTTGTTGGACTCAGCCAAGCACTTCGACCATCAGGATTACGGAAATCAGCAAAAGTGTTCCCATCAGAGCGAATATTCCAACGACGGCCTCGCTCCAATACTAGTGTTTGAATACCAGCTTGTGCCAAACGTAGAGATGCGATAGACCCACCAAAGCCACTACCTATAATTAGCGCTTCTGTATCCTCATAATTACTAGTAGCACTTGTCCGATAAATAGGACTTCCTGCTGAAACTGCTAAACCAGCACCGAAAAAGGCGGCACCTTGAATAAAACGACGACGACGATACAAATTATTAACCATATACCTCTACATCCTGAATTATTTAATTGAACTAATTGAGTATACTTTTGAAGCAAAAACTTATATATAATGTCAAAATCTTAAGCTTTAAAATGTTTCTTGGCAAACATTGATTTAAAGCTAGCAGTAATGACATAGTAAAGTTTTTTAGGATGCAAATTAAACACCAGCAAATTCTATTTTTACTCCTAAAAGATATTCAGGTAATAAACGAAGTATTTACCAGCCTCCGTGTTTAATTTTTGGGATAATTTTGTCCATAGCGCGCTCTGCTAAACCTGCAATAGTTAAGAAAGGATTTGCACCTCCAGCAGAGCCAGGAAGAAGCGCGCCATCTACGACATAAAGCCCTTTATAACCGAATACCCGTCCGTATTGATCGCAAGCTTTGCCAATAGTAGCTCCTCCTGAAGGATGAGCTACATTCTGGTAAACAAACTCTGTTGAGGGTTGCTTCCCATCTTTAAAATTGGCATCATCAAGGATTTTATACGTAAGCTTTGTAGCATCTATATGTTGTTTATTGCTGTCAAGGTATGAAGGCCAGTATAAATTCACAGAATCCGTGCTTGCATCATATTTAAAGACCCCCTTAGCTTCTGGTATACCCATACCAAGACACTCTTGTGATCCTATAGGATTATTCCATTGTGGATAATTCATCAGGATAATTGGACTTATAGGATTATCGTAATGTTCAAGAATAGCACCTGCAAATCCTCCTTGATCCTTAATAGGTGGTAAATTTGAGCGATGACCAACGGTATCGCCGTTAGTTCCCCAATTTTTGCCAACATGATCGTTTAACTTAGGCAACTTGCCTGTAGCTTTAGCCTTAACCAAAAGTTTGGAAGTGCCTATAGAGCCAGCAGCTAAAAACAAATAGCGGCAGGTAACAGTTTTTGTTTCCAGAATTTTTCCTGATGTGTTTATCCGATTGTATGAAACTCGGTAAAGTTTTTCGTTAGGTAATTGAGAAATTGCCGTTACTACACACAGAGGCATAATTTCAACATATTTAGTCTGCTCTGCTAGGGGTATGTAATTGCGGTCTAGACTTTTCTTCGCTCCACTGTTGCAGCCAAACCAAATTTCTCCAATACTCGCAGAAGCTACTTTGGTTCCAGCTATTTCATCACGAACTGCATTCCAATCAACAGCCAAATCTATTAGATAATTTGCAAATCCTGCCCTACTTGCATGTTGTTGAAATAACCGGGTTGATTCATAGTATTTAGTAGCTAAGACGTCGGCTGGAATAGGGCTTGGCTCCAGTATTTTACGAACACGATTAAAGTAAACATCAACCAATTCATCATAGTCGATTGACCGAGGAAAGACTTGATAAAATACATAACGACTCTTGGGTACTACAACACCACCATTGTTAACTAGTGAACCACCTCCAACTCCAGCACCACACAAAGGATTTGCACCGTATTCTCTTAAAGTTTCTAAAACTCCTGTATATGTATCTACAGAATCCCCGAATAAAGTTGTCGAACTAAGCCAAGCACCTCGACCATCAGGCTTACGATAAGTTGCAAAAACGTCTTGATTATTTTGAGATGGGATTTCCCAACGGCGACCGCGTTCTAATACTAATGTTTGAATACCAGCTTGTCCCAAACGTAGAGCAGCAACAGCCCCACCATAGCCACTACCGATAACAACAGCCTCTGAATACTCATCGCCAATAGTAGCTCCAGTACGACTAGAAGTAAGTACTGAAGTTGCTACGCTAGCACTGAATAGAGTGGCACCTTGAAGAAAATGACGGCGACTAAAAGATTTGTGAACCATAAATTCCCCACTTCATAATTAGACATTTTCTAAAAGTAGTTGTACAGACTAGCTT
>NZ_JADEXF010000642.1 GCF_015207245.1 Nostoc cf. edaphicum LEGE 07299 | reverse complement strand
TTTCAGTAATTTCTCGCTTTTCGCGAGTAAACTGAATTGTTTCAGTGAAATCCAGTATATAAAAACTAATTGGAAAAATGAGCATTTGTTTACTAAAGTTCACAGTTAGTTTTTTGTAATTATGGATATAAATTCAAGTCTATATCTATTAAAAAAAGTTGTTTACTGCATCTACCTTCAGGTATAGAACCTAAAAGGTATGAGCTTTTAACCTCGATCCCCACTATCTTGCTCCTACTCAACTTAACATTTCTTATAAAAATTAGTAGTCTTTCTCATAATTCTTAGACAGGCTGAATAAATGAACTGCCTAGTATTTGTACTGTTAATTGCTGGCAATTCATGCCCATACCTGGGATAAATTTCTCATCTAAGTCATGAGAATATTTACCTTAAAACAAAAGCATTAAAAAATACTTTTCAATCCATGTATATTTGCTGAGGTCTTTTCAGTCATTACGTGTGTTAAACCAGTTTAGATAGGTTAAATAATCTATCTAAATATTCTGAGTAGTGAAATCTTAGTAAATAAAAGATACCAACTGAGGTGGATGAAATAGATTGACCGTGGTTCTAGAGTTTCAATCGCCTTCTATCACCGCTAAGGCTTGCAGACAAGCATTCTCTAAAAGTCATCAAAGCAAGTGACTTTACTTCTCGTTAATTCAACTTTATTAACTGCCAAATGTGAAGATATATGACAGAATCACAGTCTCCATTAAATTCTAACTCTGCTGCCACACGTAATTTGCCACCAATGCCGCCACCACCACCGCCAACGCCAACCTTTAGTACGCAGCGGCAGATGACACAAACACTCGATATGTCAATGGATAGGGGCACTAATCCGCCTGTTTCAGGTCATCGTCCGGGTAGTCCACCGCCAATACCTAATTCAGTTCGCCCTCAAAACAGCAGTCCAGAAGTAACTTTAGAGAAGTTAATCAGAGAAGCTTACGATCAAGGATATTCTGACTTGCACTTGGGTGTGGGTGAACCACCCCGCTTCCGCAGCCGAGGAGAAATTCAATCAGGAGATTATCCAGAAACAGATAAAGAAACTTTTATGAGTTGGTTGCGGGAGGTGATGAGTGAGGGAGAAATTCAGCGCTTTGAAGAATCTTTAGAATTTGACGGAGCAACTCAATACGAATTTGCTCGTGTGCGGATTAATGTTTTTGGCTCCCTCAAAGGGCCTGCAATGGTGTTGCGGTTGATTCCGCTAAAAATCTTAACTATGGAACAGTTGAGATTACCTCCGGTTTTTCGAGATATTTGTCATCACCATAAAGGTTTGATTTTGGTAACAGGGCCCACTGGTTCTGGTAAGTCCACTACAATGGCAGCGATGATTGACTATATCAATAAGGAGATGGCCAAGCATATCATCACCATTGAAGACCCGATAGAATTTGTCCATCAAAGCCGCAAGTCCTTAGTCAAACAGCGGGAAGTGGGAATGCATACCCGGAAATTTGACAACGCTTTGAAAGCAGCTTTACGGGAAGACCCAGATTTGATTCTGGTGGGGGAAATGCGGGACAAGGAAACAGTTAATACCGCTCTAAAAGCTGCTCAAACTGGTCACTTAGTCATGGGAACCCTGCACACCAATAGTGCGGTCAAAACCATTGAGCGGATTCTCAACCTCTATTCTGGTGATGAACAGGATGCAATGCGGGTGGCGATTTCTGAGTCTTTAGTGGCAGTAATTGCTCAAGGTTTGTGTCGCACAACTGACGGTAAGCGGGCTGCTTTCCACGATGTGCTGATCAATACTGAGGCGATTAAAGAATGGATCAAAGACGGTAAGTATGATGAAATTGGCGAGTTGATGAAACAAGCCGGCTTTGACGGCATGATTACGATGAATCAGTCGTTGCTCAATCTCTATCAAGACGGACGCATCACTGAAGAAACTGCTTTGGAAATGTCACCAACTCCCAACGAAATGGCACAGTTTCTCCGAGGTCGAGTTTAGGATTGGGGCATTGGAATTAGGGTAGAGGTGACAGGTGACAGGTTATAGGGAATAATCTGTACCCAAACAGAAGATAAAAAGGATAAGAAGTAAATGACGGTGACAGGTGACAGGTTATAGGGAATAATCTGTACCCTGTAACCTTTACCCTATTCCCTTCTTTACTCCCCAATCCCAAATATTTTTGCAATCCTGGTTGAGGTTATAGCTAAGGTAAAAGGTAAAAGAGAGAATTTTTACTTTTAGTTCCCTAACCTCTGTGAATAACTTGACGACAAATAAACTATCTACACCCCAGCTATTTAAAGGCATTGCGCTATTTACACCTGGAGGAGATTTAATTTACTGCATCGACCCTAGCAAGCAAGGTCGATGGCATTTGCATTTGTGCTCGGCTTTGCAAGAAATCCTAGATTTACCAGAACCACCGCACTTTTTAGTGCCTTGTTATACTGCAACTATTGACAATTGGTTAGATCCGCGCACTCAACAAGTGCGAACTTTTGCTGAAGCTTATCCGGCTGTAATTAGACACCAAACTTTGCTTAATGCTGTTTTTGGCACAGGGGAATTAGTATGGCAAGCAGCTCCTTGGCAAGAGGGATTGTGCGATCGCATGGTGTTAACAACCTATCGTTCGTCATTTGGGCAGCTTTGGGAGGATCACGATTTAATTGTCCGTTTAGACCTTTCTGAACCTGTGCCAAAATATCACCAACCAGTAATAGTACAAAAAAAAGAAGCCATTACCCAAGGCTATGTTCTCCGCTTATTTGTTGCCGGACATAGCAGTTCTACTGAACGCATTCTGCAAAATTTACACGAATTGTTAGAGCGATCGCTCGGACATCCTTATACTCTGAAAGTAATTGATGTTTTAAGTCATCCAGAACAAGCAGAACTCAATCAAGTCTCTGCAACTCCTACCCTTGTCAAGGTTTGGCCTCATCCAATTCGGCGAATCGTTGGAGAGTTGGATCGTGTAGAAAAGATTTTACAGATGTTAGCTGCTAAGTAAAACTTTTAAATAATCATACTAGTTTTTTTGCTAAGTGCGCGAATGGGTAGGTGTTGGTGAAGGGGGAACTACAAGAATGGCTAGATTGTGGTAGCTGCAAGGATTTGAGACTTTAGCATCTTGAAACCATCCGCGCACCTTATATAAACTGACTTTCAGCTATTTACAGTTATCACAATTGCCAGTCCTTATGTTATGATTTTCGCATTCGCGCTATTGAACCTTGAAAACCAAATAACACATAGCTTTCAAAAGCTTGCGATCGCAATCCACTAAAATCCCTATTAGGGATTGAAACGAGAGGAAATATTCACCATTGCTAAGGACATGATTGATCGCAATCCACTAAAATCCCTATTAGGGATTGAAACATCTCTTCAGCGATCGCTGCCTCAATTTCGTCTCATCGCAATCCACTAAAATCCCTATTAGGGATTGAAACATGAGTAATTTAAAAAGTGGATGGGCAGCGATCGCACATCGCAATCCACTAAAATCCCTATTAGGGATTGAAACCATCCTGGAATTCCAGATGCGATCGCAATCCTTGATCGCAATCAACTAAAATCCCTATTAGAGATTGAAACAA
>NZ_JADEXF010000641.1 GCF_015207245.1 Nostoc cf. edaphicum LEGE 07299 | reverse complement strand
GGCTTAAGTGAAGCCAGATCATCCCCACAGCAGAACCCACAGGGACAGCAACAGCCCAACTTGCCGCAGAGACAAATATCCATCGCCAAGCTACAGGCTGGGGAATTGCTAACCATTGTGCTAATCCAATCCCCAAGCCGCCAAAAGCCCCGTAAACCGCCCCTGACAGAATTCTCACAGGAAGAATCTGAGTGCTAGGTACAATCCAACCCACCGCACCAATACCGATCGCAGTGATAATACTCCAACCCAAAAGACTTGACAAAATCCACCTGATACAAAATATAGGTTGTTTGAGAAGACAACCTTGAGGAAGTGCGATCGCAAATCCTCCGATAGCGGCCTCTACCACCCCGACATCTGGCTTTTCGCCGACTTCAATTAAGAGTAAACTCAATAAAAATCCGCCAAAAGTAGCTAAAGTCCACAGCAAGGTAAAGCCAAATCTAGTATTTTTAGGCGCGAATGGCATCAAAGTTTCTTTGTTTGTAATAGTCTGACAGTTTTTGCATTAAACATCTCAAAAAAACCTTTGCGTCGCTGTTGGGGTGATTCTGGTACGATGTAACCCCACAGACTCTCCCAGTAGAAAAAGGAGATACCATCAAAATTGCGATCGCGCACTACCTGAACCTGTTCTCTAACTTGTGCCATTTTTACCGGATTACCTACCGTTCCTGTTGATATCCCAATACCTACAGGAATTAGACTTTGAGCCAATTTTATCGATGGAAGTTCTAGTTGAGCAATAAAAGACTTTTTGTCATTTCGATATACCTGCAAAATTAACTCATTAACTAAACCTTTTTTGACCCAATTTTCCCAATCTTGCAAATAATATTTATAAGCAAAAGCTTGATAGTTGGGAGATAGTGATATTTTGATTTTGGGCTTAACTGCCTTCACAGCTTGATAGATTTCTGCCATGAAATCAGTAATTTTATCTGCCCGCCACCGCATCCATTCTGGGTTAAAAGGGTCAGTAGGGGGACTTTTACCTTGATGTTCTTGCTGGTAGAGTTCTATAGTGAAGCGATCGTAGCCGAACTGTACAGGCATCCCAAAATGGTCATCAAGTTGAATACCATCTACATCATAATCCCTAACTACTTCTAAAATTAACCCTTGAATGAACTCTTGTACTTGTGGATGTAAGGGATTCAACCAAGCTTGTTTAGTGATTAAAAGATTGTCGATTTCTTCTGGTGGAGCATCTTGAATAGAGTTAATACCTTCTTGCCCAATTGTCAGCCAGTCAGGATAACGCCTGGCTAATTGTGAATAATGCGGCGTCATAAAACCGTATTCAAACCAAGGAATGACTTTTAACCCGACTCGCCGCGCCTCAACTATCACCTCTTCTAAAGGGTCACGCCCTACAGACATAGGGTCAATTTCGACTCCAAAAGTCTGCTGCATTGTTTGACTAGGATACAAAGTTGCTGCCTTATTCCAAACAACGGGAAACACCACATTAAATCCCGTTTCAGCCAGGAAATCCATCGCCTCGGCAATGCGTTGCTTTGACCTGAGAACGTTACTATCAGTAGTAGTCAGCCAAATACCACGGGTTTCTATTATTGCCATTTCTATAAATTTAAATTCTCGGCACTGCACCATCTAAACATTGACTAGCCGACGATACCGCGCCTGTATTATTGTGTAAATCCCATAGGCAACTAAACCTAGTGCCACAATACCCAAAAGCCATGCTCCATAAGGCTGTTGCGCTAGCGTCTGTAATACTTCATCCAAACCTTGTGCGGTAGCGGCGTTCGATTGCCTTGCAGCTTCGATTAAAAACCAACCAATAATACAAAATACTATACCCCGTGCCGCTAAACCAAATCTGGAAATCCTCATTACCCATTGGGCTTCTTTATTGCTTAACTGAGTTAAATTGAGTTCTTTACGAAATTTGGCACTAAAAGCTTGATAAAACTGATAGAAGCCTAAAGCAATTACAAACGCCCCTAAAGTTCCAACTAACCATTGACCAAAGGGTTGAGAAAGCAAACGTGCTGTCCAGTCTTCAGTAGAATCACTACTATTTTTACCACCGCCTGTACCCATAACGATTTGCACAGCACTTAAGGCTAAACTTGCATAAATCAAGCCATTAACTGCGTAACCAATTCGCACTGCCAAACCTTTGGCATCATTACCTTTATTTTCTGGGTCTTTAATTGCCTGTACAAAACGCCAGATTACATATCCAATCAAGCCAATTGCAACTAAAGCCAGCAAAAATTTACCAAATGGCTGGTTGACGATTGTTTGGAGAGCGCCTTGGGTATCAGTTGTTCTACCACCCCTGCCAAAAGCCACCTGTGCTGCTAGTAGTCCAACTATACCGTAAACTACTCCCTTGGAAACATAGCCAAATCGTCCCAGTCGCTCAACCCACAATGAAGCATGGTTTGTCAACTGTTGTGTCATGAGTAGTTGGAGATAATTATTATATTTAACTTTTACCAAAATTTACCCACGATTTACATCTACCGTAAGACAAATTGTCTAATATTTTTACAAAAAATCACTATTGTAATACTGTCTTTTAATAGATGTGAGGCTACTCGAAATAACATTAGACTTGTTAAGTACAGTATTACTATTTAGTGTTTTTTAATGCTGAATTTGGATTAGTTATGTCTCTAATAGAAAGTTCTTGGAAACACGAATATATAACTGCCAATGGGGTAAAACTACACTATGTTACCCAAGGCGAGGGCCCCTTAATGTTGATGCTGCATGGCTTTCCTGAGTTTTGGTACTCTTGGCGGCACCAAATACCAGAATTTGCCCAAAACTTTAAAGTCGTTGCCCTTGACTTGCGTGGCTACAACGATAGTGATAAACCAAATGAGCAATCAGCTTATGTAATGGATGAGTTTATCAAAGATGTTGAGGGACTAATTAAAGGATTAGGATACCAAAAATGTGTATTAGTTGGACATGATTGGGGAGGTGCGATCGCTTGGAATTTTGCATACGCTCACCCCGAAATACTAGAACAATTAATTATTCTTAACCTACCTCATCCAGCCAAATTTGCTCAAGGGTTACGCACTCCTCAACAGTTGTTACGTAGCAACTACGTATTTCTCTTTCAACTACCGTGGATACCAGAATTCCTTTTACAATCTTCAGACTACCGAGCTATTGAAACAACTTTTAAAAGTATGGCAGTTAACAAGAGTGCTTTCACCAAAGCGGATATTGACGCTTATAAAAATGCTGCTGCAAAACGTGGTGCCCTCACAGCAATGTTGAACTACTACCGCAATATTTTTCAACAGAGAATGGTAAATACAAATTGGGGCGTTCTGGAAGTGCCAACACTGATGATTTGGGGAGAAAATGACCCTGCACTCGGCAAGGAGCTAACCTACGACACTGGAGCCTATGTCAGAAATTTCCAAATCAAGTACATTCCAAATTGTGGTCATTGGGTGCAGCAAGAACAGCCGGAATTGGTTAATCAATATATGCGAGAATTTCTGAGGAATTAAACTAAACCATCAATTTATAAGTATAAATACTTCTCTAACTAGCTATAGCAAGTAGCGCCAGTTTTTACTTTTAAAAATATA
>NZ_JADEXF010000640.1 GCF_015207245.1 Nostoc cf. edaphicum LEGE 07299 | reverse complement strand
GGTTAGGGAGGGGTAATTCCATAACTTGTGTGTACACCGTAGCTTTACAAGAGGGATTTAGGGGGATCTAGAACGTTTTGCTACCGACAAGAGGACTTTTCAAACATCCTCTAAAGGTATTCTTATTCTATCCAAGAGATGAATTAAAGAATAGGCGATGCCTACGGTGGTCACTGAGCTTTGTCGTTCGCGCAGCGTCTCGTAGAGAAGTGCTGGCTACACTTACACAGCGCTAATGATACGGATAACGTTTGCTCATCGCAATTGTTATTTTGGCGAACGCATTTGCTATTTCGGCGTACGCATTTGCTATTTCGGCGAACTCATTTGTTATTTCGGCGTATGCATTTGCTATTTCGGCGTACGCATTTGCTATTTCGGCGAACTCATTTGTTATTTCGGCGAACGCAATTGTTATTTCGGCGAACGCAATTGTTATTTCGGCGAACGCATTTGCTATTTCGGCGATGCCTACGGCTGGCTACGCCTACACAATTGCTGATTGCCTTTATCCTAAAACAACTTAAGACAAAGACCTATCCCTGGTTTAACGATGCAAAACTTATCCCTCTTTAGATCAAAGAGGGACAGCAAACAATAAACGGCAGTAACACAACATAAAAATGAAATTAAGGCAAACACACCTTCTGACCATTCTGTATCCAACAAATTGGGTCTGATTCAAGGCTAAGTTGCAGGTTTAGGGAATTCTCTTCTGATATAGCGTCATTTTTGACTGTAACACTGGACTCAGCCTTGTTATTGCTTCCAGATTTGATTGAACCTTCAATAATTCTGATATTCTCTTGTGTTGCGACTCTAGAGTTATTCATTGGAGCACCATAGAGGTGAAATGTCGCAATAGCAGAGTTACAAGAGAAAGCTATTGCACCACCTATTACAATTCCTAGACCTTTAACCGAGTACGAAAGATTGCTCATGCTTGATATCTCATCTTTTTAAAGAAGTAACAGTTGCTGTACAGCAGCGAAGCTTTAGCTATTTGAAGTAACGTATATCGAAATCGGGAATCAGTTTTTTATTTTTTATCAAAATTTATAAAGTTTCACTTTTTTACACAATTAATCAAAGATTTATCACACAATAATGTTCTGCATTGAGTTTTAATATAAGAGGCGATTGGCAAGGGCAGTCAACAAAGTCAAATTTTAATGATCAGCGCAAGATGTAGCGGTAAGCGAGGAGTTATGGGGCGTCGCAGTCGGTACTTGAGCAACCAGAACTACGTTTCCATTGGCATCCATTACCCACCCTTGGGCTTCTACAATTTGAGTAGGTTCATTGACAGAATTAACCTTCTGTGATTTTTCTTCTGTGTTTCGCTGCGCCTGAACAACGGCTCTTTTCTGAATACCGCCAGCACGATTCTGACTCTGTGGAGGAAGCGCAATCCAATCTGCCAGCACCGCATCATCAGCTATCAATGGCTCCGTGGGATCGGCTACTAGTCCTCCACGTCCAGTGGTAATAAATGAATTTCTTGCTATTTTTCCACCAGAACTACAACTAGCAGCAATTTGCTGCGAAGCATCAACCAGATTTACGGGTAATTCCACTAATCCTTTACTGGGGTCAGCATCTGGTGAGTTGATTTGTACAGTGCCATTTAATGAAGGGTCTTGCTGAGAAAACGCCGTGATGTCATTTGTTGGCAGGTTATTCGGGTCGATTTCCTTTGGATCAAGTCTCTGTACGTCTGCACGGGTGGGGGGTACAAAACCAAAGATGTTTTTAGCAGTGATGGTGATTTTACCACCAGAGCCAGAGACGGCGTTGGCGGTGATATCGTTATTTCCCAAGGGGTTGGCGACAAGGAAGCCATTTGGTGCATTGATGGTGATATTACCACCATCTCCATTACCGTTGGCGTTAGTGGTTATTTTACTTTCGCGCCGCATCAGTAATAAGTCCCGCAGATGTAGCGAAATATTACCGCCCCGACCTAATTTACTATTAGATGTGAGACTTCCTTGATTGTCCAGAAGTATGGAGTCAGCAGTTACATTTAGATCGCCTGTTTCTCCTGTAGCTGGTAAAAATTTCAACGAGCCTTCAATCAACTCGTACTTTCCATTGGAATCTGTTATTACTTTTGCCCCATCTTGGATAATTAATTTTCCAGTGTTGAGCGTCATGTCACCAGCCTTTCCGCCTGCCGCAGTTGAAGTAGATAATAGACTAGGTTGATCAAATTTAGAAGAGAAAAAGCTACCACCAATCACCTCTACTGACTCAGAGGCGTTCACAGTCAAATTTCCTCCATTACCCTCGCCTTCTGTAACAGTGGATACTTGCGCGCCATCCCGAATGATTAATTTTCTGGCAGTAATCGTTAAGTCTCCACCATCTCCCACACCCATAGTTTGGCTTCTTATGCGCACACCAGAGCCAATCAGTTCCACAGAGTCGCCCTGCACCTGAATACTTCCGCCGCTATCTTTGCTACTACCGTCTACAATAGATCCGATTTCAGAATCACCAAGATTTCGCTCTATTAGTTGAATGTTCCGAAAATTCTGGACATTTTCATATCCCAAGACCCAACCTTGGTTAGTTGGGTCTAGTTTAACTAAGCTATTGCCAGCAACACTTCCTAGCTCAATTCTTCCCGACACTGCTGTTAAATTCCCACCCTCCAGCGTTATATCACCGCCTACAAGTGCCAAGGTTCTATCTGGCAGCACTTGTAAACCAACGGATTCATTAAAGACGGTAGTTACACCATTTGGTCTTGCTTGAGATTGATTACGGATGGGAGCCGCAGTGGTTCCGAATTGTAGGCCAATAGGTACAGTTACTGTGAGCAGGGGTGTGCTTCGGGGGCCTATGGCACTAAACTTAGTACCATCAGCAAAGTTCAAACTACTTGCGGTACTAGCTACAAACGAACCACCGATGTTTAAGGAAGCATTAGGGCCAAAAATAATCCCGTTGGGATTAATCAGAAATAGGTTAGCTGTGCCTGCTTGTAGGATGCCATCAATATTAGAAATAGACTTACCTGTTACCCGGCTAATAATATTTTGAATATCTGTAGGATTTTGAAAGTCAGCCGTAATCCCTGCGGGTACAGAAAATTGCTCAAAACTATGGAACAGATTGTTTCCTGCTCTAGTTCCACCTTGAATAATTGTGATATTACCCTGTGGTGTAACCTGAGAATTAGTAGGTAGAGTACTATCCGGGGTAATTTGGGCAATAGCAGAGTTTCCGCAGAAAGCTATTGCACCACATACTGCAAATCCTAGACTTTTAAACCAGACCCACAGATTACTCATACTTGATATTGTACCGCTTTAAAAAAATATTAATTGCTGAACAATAGTGACGCTAAACCTGTATTAACGTGAATCCGATAACTTTAAACTACTCGGAATGGAATCGGTAATTTGCGTTTCGCTCTTTACCAAACTTTATAGCATTTATCATTTGTAAACAATATGTGCTGAGGCAGAACAATTTTGTGCCCCTACTAAAAAACTGTATTTCACACAATTAAAAATGCGCTCTTACCTTTATTTTCAATAAATTGAGATAATAGCAATTAATTTGAGAATACTGTTAACGTTTAGGAC
>NZ_JADEXF010000639.1 GCF_015207245.1 Nostoc cf. edaphicum LEGE 07299 | reverse complement strand
GTATAAAGTACAGGAGTCAAAATTAGACATCATATCATGTCCGCTTGATTGCTTATTAAATCCGAAGAACCCCACCCCGCCAAAGCTGTGCTTTGTCTCCCCTCCCCGCAGGCGGGGAGGGGTTCTTTTATTATGGGTAATTTGGCGGACATGATATCAAGAGTTTACTTCCTGCCTCCTGCCTCCTTCAACCCATCTCTAAACAGGTCGGAAGCGATTAATCTGGCCTCCGGTCAAGTTTGCGTAATAGAGATTACCATCCTTTCCAGTGGTAATTTGTGCAGTTAACCCTAAATTAGGTCTATCTACTTGGGAAGCAAACTGCTTAACTGAGACAAATTTACCCTGACTATCGAAAGTCAAAGCATCGATAGTTCCTTTGCTGAAATCACCGACGAATAAAGCACCTTCATAAATTGAAGGGAAAGTATTACCTGTGTAAAAGTCACCCATGACGATCGAATTGGAACTACCAGAATGCTTGTAGGTGTAAACTGGTGCTGTAACAGTTTTACCACTACTATAGAAATCTTTCGCTGCATCTAGGTTAGAATAGCCTGGTTGTTTCAGACTGGTAGTATTGCCATTGGCGTCAAGTCCTCCTTCATAGAACGGCCAGCCAAAGTTTGCTCCTGGTTTTGCGACATTCACCTCTTCCCAACTAACGAAGCCAACATCACCAACTACGGGGGTATTGGTCTTTTGATCAATTGTGAAACGGAAGGGGTTACGCAGACCTAAGCTATAAACTTTGGAACTATTGCTATTGAGATCGCCATTGTAGAAAGGATTACTTGATAAGCCTTGACCTGTAATAGCGTCAATCCGCAGGATCTTGCCGGACAGGTTATTAACATCCTGAACACGAACTGCTCTGGGGTCTATCCCATTGTAGGAAGTGCCGTCTCCTAAGCTAACAAACAGAGAACCATCAGTACCAAAACGCACAGAGCCAACTGAGTGAGATTCACTATCATTGGCTATAAAATTCTGGACATTTTGGACTTTATCGAGATTATTCAGGTAATCTTGCAAGCTGGTAAAGGGCTTACCAGTATCTTTGTTGAGAATTCCTGATGGTGCATAGCCAAGTGTGACATTTGTACTATTTCCATCTGGCTTGATAATATTCGTCCAAGTGCCATTTGTGCCGAGTAGTACAACTTCGCTGCCAGCAATAGCAGTAGTGTAATTAGTGTTGGGGTCGGCTTCAAAGCGACTTAGCCGTGCAGTACGATTTCCATTCTGATCGGGATCGTCTAATGTGCTGTTGGGATTGTTCTTAGAATTGCTTGTATTAGTTTCTGGTGGATCGTAGGTATACAACAGGTAAACATAGTTGTTGCCGTTTGGACTTTTGCCAAAATCTGGATGTACAGCAATGCTTAACAGACCGCGATCGCGCGTATCATTTACCTGTCCACGAATATCAGTAAATGGTGTGGATAATAAGGTACCGTTTTTCATGACTCGCACTACCCCATTTTTCTGGGCAATGAACATGCTGTTACCATCAGGTGCCCATTCAAAAGCTGTGGGTTGAGTCAAACCAGAAACTACCGTATCTAAAGCAAAGTTACCAGAGTCATTATCAATAAGACTGATACTTGTCTGTTGATTAGTTAGCTGCACTCCAACTGGGTTACTGAAATTCAAAGTAAATGTTTCATTTGATTCCTGAACGTTGTCATTAAGAATGGGGATAACAATTGTGTTGCTGGTTTGTCCGGCTACAAAACTCAAGTTTCCAGATACAGCCTGGTAGTCAGATCCAGCTTTAGCAGTCCCATCTTGGGTTGTGTAGCTTACGCTAGCAGCCTCCGAAGCGTTGCCCCGTGTAACTATCACCTTCGCAGTACCGTCACCCTCACTAACTACTGGCTGACTGAAATCGAAGCCAGAGCGATCGTTGTCTTGAATCGTAATTGTGAGAGTTCTTTGGAGTCCTAGTGTTGCCCCTTCTGCCTGATCGATGACAAAATTAAAGGTTTCATCTCCTTCTATCAAGGAATCATCATTGATCGGAATGGATACCTGCGTGCTGCTTTGTCCCGGCGCAAAAGTAAGTATTCCAGCACTTTCAACGCCTTCACCCCCATAGTCAACTCCTTTTGTAGCAGTATTAGCTATAGTTGCATACTTTATTGAAGATGTACCACTTAAATCTCCAGTTCTAAGTAATTTAACGGTAACACTATCACTGTCTTCGTTCAGAGTCATCGAAGACGAGCCTAAGGTGATGGTGGTCTGAAGAAATGGTGAATAAAGTTGAGACTGAGGAATGATTTCCTTCACCTGAGAGGCGCTTGACCAACGCAGTTGAGAAACGGCATTGCCTTTATTTTCATAGTACTCAAGTTTAATATCGTACTTTTGACCTGCAACCAATGCGATCAAGCCACTGGATTCGGTGGCAGGTTGATCGATAAACTTATCGATGATTTGTTGACCATTCACCCACAGTCGCACACCATCATCAGCAGTGGTGTAGAAGTTGTAAGTTTCGCTGTACTTGGCTTCTACCTGACCTGTCCAACGCACTGAGAAGGTATCTGCATCAATCGACGGAGCGGGAGAATCAGCGCCCCAATTAAAGTTCACCGTCGGATTTGTAGTAGTTACCTTCAGGTTGGTGAAATCGATGTTGTCGTAGTACTCTCCTTTGAGTCCATTGCCACTACTAGGTGTGCTGACATTACTATACAGTTGGGACTGAGGAATGATTTCCTTAGCCTGAGAAGTGCTTGACCAACGCAGTTGAGAAACGGCATTGGATTTATTTTCGTAATACTCAAGTTTAATATCGTATTTTTCACCCGCAACCAGGGCGATTGAGCCACTGTATGCTGTTGCAGGTTGATCGACAAACTTATTGATGATTTGTTGACCATTTACCCATAGTCGTACACCATCATCACTAGTGGTGTAGAAGTTATAAGTTTCACTGTACTTGGCTTCTACCTTACCTGTCCAGCGCACTGAGAAGGTATCTACACCAATTGACGGATCTGGAGAACCAGCGCCCCAGTTAAAGTTCACCGTCGGATCTATGCGAGTTTGCTTGAGATTGGTGAAGTCGATGTTGTCGTAATACTCTGCTTTGAGTCCGTTGCCACTATTAGATGTGCCGATACTATACAGTTGGGACTGAGGAATGATTTCCTTAGCCTGAGAAGTGCTTGACCAACGCAGTTGAGAAACGGCATTGGATTTATTTTCGTAGTACTCAAGTTTAATATCGTATTTTTCACCCGCAACCAGGGCGATTGAGCCACTGTATGCTGTTGCAGGTTGATCGACAAACTTATTGATGATTTGTTGACCATTTACCCACAGTCGCACCCCATCATCACTAGTGGTGTAGAAGTTATAAGTTTCACTGTACTTGGCTTCTACCTTACCTGTCCAGCGCACTGAGAAGGTATCTACACCAATTGACGAATCTGGAGAACCAGCGCCCCAGTTAAAGTTCACCGTCGGATCTATGCGAGTTTGCTTGAGGTTGGTGAAGTCGATGTTGTCGTAATATTCGGCTTTAAGTCCATCTCCTTGAGAGAGTAGGCTAGACCGAGCAGAAATGCTGCTTTGTCCTTGGTC
>NZ_JADEXF010000638.1 GCF_015207245.1 Nostoc cf. edaphicum LEGE 07299 | reverse complement strand
CAAAGAGTTTTAGCCTTAACTGAACCGTATTACCTTATAAAGGGGAGGGAACCAAATTCCTTTTTTCCCCCCTTTATAAGAGGGGATTAAGGGGGGAAAAACACCTGTGGGATAAGCGTTTGAACTTAAGTTAACACCAATGGCGATCGCTGCACCCAACCTACAAAACTACGGTTCTCAAGGTAGACGAGGTTTAGGCTAGACTTATGCAAAAGTTAGTTTTCAAGTCGCATTAGTTGCTTTTGTGACACCAAAAGCGTGTCAGAATCAACATAAGTCATCAATAAATCTGAGTATATGTTCTGGCAAGAAGGACAGCTAATATACAACGGCAAATACAAAATAGAAAAATACTTGGGTGGTGGTGGTTTTGCACTTACCTACCAAGCGATGCATACCAAGCTAAACCGCCGAGTCGTCATCAAAACCCCCAACATTAACGTCCAACGAGATCCAGACTATCCCAAATATCTTGAACGCTTCAAAAAAGAAGCACAGATGCTGGCAATGTGTTGTACAGACTCACATCCTCATATTGTGCAAGTATTCGACTTTTTTGAAGAAAATGGTCGCTACTGCTTAGAAATGCAATATATAGCAGGCGAGAGTTTATGGGAATACGTGCAACGCCAAGGGAAATTACCCGAAACTGAAGCTATAAAATACATCCGCCAAATGGGTTTAGCTTTGGTAGAGGTACATAAAAAAGGAGTTTTTCATCTTGATGTCACTCCTCCTAATATTATGCTCAACTTTAATTCAGGGATTCCTAACTCTGGCAAAGCGGTGCTGATAGATTTTGGTATTGCCGGCGATATGTCCCCACCAAGCACCCTGTCTAGGTCTTTTGGTAACAAAGCATTCGCACCTTATGAGTTAATACACAAAGGAATCCGTCACCCAACAGTTGATATCTACTGTTTAGCTGGATCATTGTACTATGCCATTACTGGACAACGCCCCACCAATTCCTTTAACCGTAAGTATGAACAAGAGGAATTAGTACCACCAAAGCAACTTGTCCCTAGTCTTAGTGATGCTGTAAATGAAGCGATTCTGCAAGGCATGGCATTAGAGGCAAAAGATCGACCCCAGACAATGGAAGAGTGGTTGAATTTACTCTCCTCTTCGCAACTGGGGAGGTATTTTGTAGAAATTGAGAGTATAGAAGTATTAATATTAGCTTCAGATGTGGGGGTCAATTACCAAAACCTACAAAATTTACTCAAAGCGGGTCAATGGAAAGCAGCAGACGAAGAAACCACCAGAGTCATGCTGAAAGTAGCCAAAAGAGAAAAGGAAGGCTGGCTTGATTATGAATCCATTGAAAATTTTCCCTGCACAGACTTACGCACAATTGATCAATTGTGGGTAAAATACAGCAATGGTCATTTTGGCTTTAGCGTACAAAAACGCATTTGGCTAAAATGCGGTGGCAAAGTAGATTATGAAACAGAGCGTTTTTTGGGCGATTGTGTTGGCTGGCGCTTCAAAGGTAGATGGTTGTCCAGAGAAGATGAATACAACTATTCCCTTTATGCCCTCCAAGGGCATCTTCCGGCTATTAATGATAACAACGCGATACTTCTTCTCTCGCGTCCAGACTTGTAAATTGTAATCTATAAACGTTTTCGAGATTTGGAAAACTTTGTAAATAAGATATATTCCACGAAGCCTGCAGGTTCTAGCTTTTCGATACCTGTTATGTTTAAATAAGCACCTACTAAGGCGCACGCTTGGCAAATACAAAAAGCTGCTATCAACATTAGATTAAGATATAAATTTAATACCCAGTTTTTCAACCATGTAAATACAGGGGTAATAATGACTATAAAAGAACAAATTAACCAAGAATTAGAAAAATTAACTGAACCCTTATTACAGGAAATTTTAGACTTTGTACAATTTTTGCAAGTCGAACATCAAATAAACAGCATATCTTCAGATAGCCAATCTGTTCAAATGCTTACAACAGAGCATAGCTTAACAGGTTCTACTGCTGAAGATTTGTTAGAATTTGTCGGTAGTTGGGAAGGTTCAGATATTAGAGAATGCTTGCAACTAGTTCATGACAGTCGGATACCTCTAGAATTTTAATTATGTATCTATTTAGATACTAATCACTGTTCTTTCTTGATAGAACGTGTGCCTAGCGTTGTAAATCACTTGATAGCGACTTTGAGCGAATGCGACAAGTAAGAGAAATTTCTTGGGAAAGTTAGGTGTAAATTAAACAGGGTAAAAAAACAGCTAATTTACACCTACTCAATTAATGCAAAAACTTCTCCACGCATCTAACAAATATTTCCACACCCATCCCCAACGCCGTACTTGTAGAAAATATTCCCCATTTCCCATTCCCTATTCCCTCTATGGAAACTACCAACTTCCTCTATTGCTGTAAAACTGGAATCGTCCAAAGCCAAGAAATTGACCGTGAGATTTTTCACCCACAGGGAATGCAGTAACACCCAATAAGTAAACACCAGAAAAGCTTGGATTACTTACAGGGCGGAGGGCGATGGTAATTGTCTGTCCTGGAGTTACAGGTGGGTCAAAGTTTACAGAAACCGTGCGTGTGTCGCGCTCGTTTGTGACTGGGCCTAGTTTTAGTTGCGTTTCTCTGCGATCGCGTGTTCCGACAAATGCACGGGTATCATCAAGATTGTAGCGGATGTTTTCTGACCCCTCTTTTTGTGCGATCGTTACCTTTTGGAGGGATTCTCCAGCATTTTCCGGCACATTGATGGTGAAATAGTAAGTTGCGCCCCAAACATTCACCTCTTTATAAGTAGTTGTCGCGTTAACAAGTTTTGGTGGTTGGACGAAATAGACTAAACCATCTCTAAGCTGCACAGCTTGAGCCATCGGAGGCGTAACTTCTCCAATGCCTATTGCTAACGAGAGTGTTATTCCAAATAAAGTTGTAAGGCGCATGATTCAGATATAAAAAACGCACTTATTCTCATTCTAGTTCCTTGGGAATCAATGACTTAGGAACAATCGAAGCTTGTTTTTCCCCAAACGAAGATTTTGTATACCACCAAGCCCAAGCAATCAAAACAGCTTGAAGAGGAAGTCTAACTACGTGTACCCAAGGTGAGTTTGGTATATGTTCAATCTTAATAAGATTAGCCGCCATGTAAATATTGGCAGGGTAAACAGCAATAAAAAGAGCAAGAAGTCCCCAAGCAGCAGCTTGACTTACAGGCGGAACTAATAACCCGATACCACCCAAAATTTCATAAAAGCCACTGAGATAAACTAATCCTAAAGGGTAAGGTAGTGGCGGCGGCACAATTTTGACATATTCTTCTGGAACAACAAAGTGTGTTACTCCAACCACAATGATGCATATAGCAAGGATGACACGTAATCTTTCCTTATGCTTATTCATGCTTTTTGCCTCTTTATATCTTGCCCTATTACTTCAGTTTGACTGACGGATGTTAATCTGCATTGAGTCAAAAGGAGTAAAAACTGAAAATACTCTAATTAAATCAGAATAAATTACCTTAAAACAGAGATAAAATATTGTTTTTTAGAATTATCTCAGACGAAAATTAACAAAATTGGTGGCAATTTGACCAATCCAAAAATCGCCATATTCTGTAG
>NZ_JADEXF010000637.1 GCF_015207245.1 Nostoc cf. edaphicum LEGE 07299 | reverse complement strand
CTTTAGAGTTAAAAGCATCTGCTGGAGGCTTGGGTACGGTAACACTAGGAAGTGCTTTGGGTGGATTGCTATTTGCATACAGCGATAGAGCGCCTGTGAGAACTACAACCAAGCCAATGGCTGACAGTAACCCAGCTAAGTTAGCATTATCTGTGTCCCGCAGTGGGCCTAATTTGGCAAAGGGGCCAAATAGCCAGTAACCATGAGCCATACCAACTTCTAAACCGCGTCTAGCAGGAGCCAGACCTGGGCGATAAGCAGGTAAATTATTAATAAACCCCTTGACCAAGGGAGAAGAATTAACCGGGGTTTCTAGGTTGCCTATCTGTGGATCGCCAAATGCGGGAAAAACAACTTCCCGATTTCTAGGATCGCTGGGAAGATTCTTTGATGCATCTACTGCTTGTGCCATATTTTATGTTCGCCTCTAAAATTAAAATGGTGGCATTTTTATATTAATAATAATTGTCGCTAAAGATGTCTTTTTGCTAGGAAGTTTAGAAAAATTAATTTAGCTTATTTTAAAACTGTGAAACTCGCGATCTGTAAACAGTATCACGAGTTTCAAAAAACTATTTTTGCTGGCTATTTTAGTGATAATCCTGCCTAATTAAGCTGAATACATCAACTACACAATATTAAGCAAAAAATAAGACATTGATTCAACTGTCCTAAATCCTATTTAACACTTTATGGTAGTGGGTGGAAAAGTAGGTCGGGGAAAAAGCGGTTGAATTCAATCAAGATACCTGCTGTGATGAACAGCCATATCGTAGCGGCCACGGGCGCTGTGGAAATGAATTTAATCAAATAAGCTGATTGATCGCCTTTGTCTGCCATGAATTTAGTCTCCAAAACGAATGAATTAGTTAAGCTGATTTAGCGTGGAGAAATGGGGATTTCTGTATCTTTGGCTGTTAATTTTCCAGAGAGCAATTCTTGGACTGCTGCTACTGGCCAAGTAAAGCCTGACGCTATTATGGGTAGTGCCAAACCAAGATCGATTTGGATTTCTTTTAGTTCAGTGTTCGGGTCTTTTTTGACCGCTTGCAGATAGGCACGACCTACCCAGCCAATCCAACCAGCAATATATAGAAACAAAATGCTGGGGATCAAAAAGTCACCAGCATGATCTAGACGACCATCAACAATCAAGTGGGGATACCCCTCAGGACCACACAGTTCTTGAGAATAACGCTCAAATCGCTTTATCCCGGATTGGGGATCAGCGGTGGTATTACGGGCATTAGCAGCTAGCTCTTGAAAAGCGGGATTGTCTTGGCACGGTGTCAAATTAGCTCCTAAAGCTTGCGCTGGGGGGGCAAAGTTGAACCAAAGACTAATCGCTAACATCAAAGCAAACAATCGTCGCATAGAGTTGTTTCCTTTTATTACAAAACAAGAAGTTTTTTGTACAAAACGAAGCGGCTTGTACAGTTGTTTATTTGCATAACTAGGAAGTCATCATACTCTTGGGTGGGAACCGAGTAAAGTTTAAGTAAATAAAAGTTAAAGCTTCTCAACCAAAATTAGTGCTGAGTGCTGAGTAACGAGTGCTGAGTATAAGAATTGTTGTTGTAGGGTAGTAAAGAAGCAAGATTTTCTCTCCACTATTCAGAACTCAGGACTCAGCACTCAGGACTCAGCACTCTCAATGACAACCGTTTTAGCAATAGAAACCAGTTGTGATGAAACAGCCGTCGCAATTGTTAACAATCGTAAAGTTTGCAGCAGTATTGTAGCCTCGCAAATTCCAGTCCATCAGCAGTATGGTGGAGTAGTGCCAGAAGTCGCCTCTCGCCAGCACCTAGAAACAATAAATGTTGCGATCGCACAAGCCCTAGAGCAAGCCCAACTAGATTGGGGACAAATTGACGCAATTGCTGCCACTTGTGCCCCTGGACTTGTAGGAGCGCTATTGGTGGGATTAACTGCTGCCAAAACTCTAGCAATGGTACACAACAAGCCATTTTTGGGAGTTCATCACCTCGAAGGTCACATCTACGCAACTTACTTGAGCGAATCAACTTTAAATCCCCCTTTTCTTAGCTTACTGGTTTCAGGCGGACATACAAGCTTGATTTATGTCAAAGATTGTGGTAATTACGAAACCTTGGGACAAACTCGTGATGATGCTGCGGGTGAAGCCTTTGATAAAGTGGCGCGATTGTTAAAGCTGGGTTATCCGGGTGGGCCTGTGATTGACAAGTTGGCACAGCAGGGTAATCCTCAAGCCTTTGCTTTACCCGAAGGAAGAGTTTCTCTACCCGGTGGAGGGTTTCATCGTTATGATGCGAGTTTTAGTGGGTTAAAAACGGCTGTATTACGTTTAGTGCAGCAGTTAGAGAAAGATCGTGGACAAGTGCCAGTGGCAGATGTAGCAGCTAGCTTTCAGGATACAGTAGCGCGATCGCTAACCAAAAGAGCGATCGCCTGTGCCCTTGACTATGGTCTAGACACAATTGCCATTGGTGGCGGTGTAGCAGCTAATAGCGGGTTAAGAAAAAACCTCCAAGCCGCCGCCGTTAAACATAACCTACGCGTCCTCTTCCCACCTCTAAAATTCTGTACCGATAACGCTGCCATGATTGGCTGTGCTGCCGCTGACCATCTATCCCGTGGTCATACGTCCCCCCTGACACTAGGCGTTGAGTCTAGGTTAGGGCTTACTCAGGTGATGAAGTTGTATCAACCTATTGAGTAGTCATTTGTCATTTGTCATTTGTCATTTGTAACTACCAATGCCCAATGCCCAATGCCCAATGCCCAATGCCCTACACCCTATAACTATTGACTATCGCCCGGATGTGATCTGCCACTGCATCCGGTTGTTCCAACATAGCCAGGTGTCCGCAATTATGAATTTCCAGAACATTGTCACCACAATACTGAAAAAGCCTGTGAAAGCTAGCTAAATGCCGCACATACTTGGGTTCCATAACCTTGTCTTCCGCGCCAGCCAAAAAATAAACTGGCTGCTTCAGTTGGGATACTAGCTCAGGTAAACGATTGATTTCTTCTTCAGTTGTGGAGTCTAACAAAGTTCCCAGAGCCGCTTCTGGATCAGCCACAACGAAATCTATTACCCGTTGACGTGCCCAATAGCGCTCCAAAGGACGAACTACACTAGCTCTGGTAAACAGCAAATCAATCAAAGGCACTTGGGACAGCCAGCGCGGACGAACTTGCAAAAATTTCTGACCCGCCGAGCGAAACTGCTCAAAGGCTTCTTTGAGGTAAATACCACCGCCAGCGTTGATACAGATAACTCCCTTAACACACTCAGGCATTTGATCTGCTCCCCAAAGAGCGATCGTCCCGCCTAATGAATGACCAATTAGCCAAGCACTTCTAATATTTAACTGTTTCAGGAGAGCTGCTAAATCTTGAGTATACGCAGCAGGAGTATAAAGAGAATCGAAAGATGAGTCAGCCGTACTACTAGAGATGGGCGTCAGACTCAAAGACGTTTGTGCTCGACTAAAATCGGTTTTTACCTGGGATTGGGATTCACCAAAACCCCGCAAATCATAGGACAGGCACTGCAAATCATCTGATAGGCGGGAAATCACAGGTTGCCAATATCCACGGCTATTGAGCCAACCGTGGATAAATAC
>NZ_JADEXF010000636.1 GCF_015207245.1 Nostoc cf. edaphicum LEGE 07299 | reverse complement strand
GGTTAATACTAAAAAATAACATTATCAAAATTAAATTTGGTTGTAATCAAAAATTACAGCTTAGACAACAAACAAATAGATAAATAGAGAAAAAAGTACAAACAATGGCAACTTCTACAGACCGGGATCAACAGATTCAAAAACTGCGTGAACTCATCAAAGATATTGATTATGGTATGTTTACCACAGTCGATGATGATGGCAGCTTGCATAGTTACCCCATGTCAAAGAGTGGTGAGATTAACTCTGATAGCATACTCTGGTTCTTTACTTATGCTGGTTCTCATAAGGTGACTGAAATTGAACACCATGAGCAAGTCAATATTAGTTTCTCTTCACCCGAACAGCAGCAATACGTTTCTATCTCAGGTACAGCACAACTTGTGAAAGACCGCAACAAGATGCGAGAGCTATGGAAGCCGGAACTTCAAACCTGGTTTCCTAAAGGACTGGACGAACCCGATATTGCTTTGCTGAAGGTGAATATTAACCAAGTTAATTATTGGGATAGTGCATCGAGTTTTAAGCCACAAACAATTAGTTTTTTAACACCATCACGCCTTTAAGTAATTAATAATTCGTAATTCGTAATTTGTAGTTAAAAATTCAATGACGAATTATTTAAGACGTGTAATTGTTGGAAAAAATTAGCACTCAAGAAGCCATCTGTTATGCCAGCCATGAGTTTACCGATCGCTACACTTGTCAGTGGTATTGACTCTTTGGAACCACCTTTACCTCCAAAAATTACCCTAGACCAAGCAACCAAGTTTGCCGAATCACTTGCTAAAGGCGAACCTAACCGCGAGAAGATTGCCCTGACAATCCTCTCAGATCAAGTGCGACAACTGATTTAAGTATAAATTTGGAATTTAATTCAGAGGTGTATTTTATGCCTTACCAACAGATTGCAGACTTACCTGATTCAGTCAAAGAGCATTTACCTAAGCACGCCCAAGAAATTTTTCGGGCTGCATTTAACAATGCTCAAGAAGAATATGGGGGAGAAGAACGTGCCTTTCGTGTTGCTTGGAGTGCGGTAAAGCGCAATTACGAAAAAGGCGATGATGGGCATTGGCACAAAAAGCCAGAATAGTTCATACCATTTGGGATTTTGGATTTTAGATAGGGAAAGAGTTCCGCGAGATCTTATGAATTACCTTGTTGCAGTTTTACCAGATCGAATACAAGCAGAAGCCGCCTACTCTGCTTTGGAAAAAGCAGGCTTGCCAACTTCACAAGTCAATATTTTGGGCGATGCTTATCTAAGTGCTGATGAATTTGGACTAATCGATCCCGACAAGCAAGCCCGCAAACAATCAACTCGGCTCTTTTGGTGGCTTGTACCCTTTGGATTTGTTGCAGGTTATGCCTTTAACTATCTCACAGAAATTGAAATATTTCCCCAGGTTACTCGATTTGGCAATGAATTTCTTGCTGGGATCTTAGGAGCTATAGCCGGTGCCTTGGGCGCTGGTTTAATCGGTCGAGGAGTCGGCTTAACAGTTGGCAGTGGCGATGCTTTAGCGTATCGTAACCGTTTGAATGCTGGCAAATACCTAATTGTAGTTACCGGAAATGAGGATTTAACACGCGAAGCTACCCGCGTACTGCGTCCATTTGAACCAGAAAATATTCAAGGTTATACAGACTATTTACAAAACAGCAAACTTGTAGGGAAAGAGATGGGCAAACAAATCTAAATGGCAGGTATTCCTGAATCAAAATATCAATCATGGAACGATCGCCTCAAAAAAAGCGATCGCTCCATTTGTTTTCATGAAAATATGATGACTAATAAGAAATCACTTTTGCTTTATTAGGATATAGTACAGCGACTTTTTATTTGTCACTGTACACTTTTGGTGAGCAGATCCACCTTGTTGTATTTAGGAAGTATCAGATGTCACACAAACAATTGATTTATTATTGCTGGCAAAAATGCTTACTTCCCATCTTGATGCCTGCCACTGTGCAAATAGTGGTTCTAACATTAGGGGTGTTGAGCATCTTGGGAAGCACTGCTCCTATGAGTCATGCTCAAGCTGTTTTTAGCAGTAGTCACATCCAGGAGCAACAGACACCATCAAAATCAACAGTGCTAAATGCCACTGTATATCACAGTCCCGATTGTAACTGTTGTGGCGGGTGGATTGAGCACTTAAAGACACAGGGTTTTAAAATCACAGATTTTTCTACGCCTGACATCGAAACAGTCAAACAAAAGTACAACGTGCCGGATAACTTGTCATCTTGCCACACAGCAATTGTTAATGGATATGTTATCGAAGGACACGTCCCCGCAGACGACATCAAACGTCTGCTTCAAGAAAAGCCAAATGTTGTTGGTTTATCTGTTCCTCAAATGCCTGTAGGCACTCCTGGGATGGAAATGGGGAATCGAAAAGATCCGTTTTCTGTGGTTTCTTTTGATCGCAAGAACTCAGTTGCAGTATTCAATAAATATCCTGGTGAGTTCTGAGTGAATTAAAAGGGTCTTTTAACTCGGAACTCAAAACTCTTTATTTAGAACTAGTTTTGATCAACTGCGACAAATGAATTAACCATCTTCTAAACCAGAAAGCAGATGTTGCGCTTGCAATATTTTGAGAAAGAAACTCAATGGCATGGTTACAATCTTGCAGGCTAGCATCGAGTCCCATTGCACGATAAATTTCACGAGCATTGCAAAAGGCATCCATCGCTTCTGATTCTTGGTTGATTTTTTCTAACACCAAACCCAAATTAAACCAAGCATTTGCTTCCCCATTTAAGTCATTAAGATCGCTTCTAATCTCTAATGAATGCTCATAAAACTCCAACGCCCTTTGGTACTTTCCTAAAGCCTTATAAGCACCACCCAATCCACTCAAAGCCATGCCTTCAGCATTGCGATCGCTGATGAATTTTGCCAGCCCTAACCATTGTTGGTAAAACTCAATTGCTAGTTGGTAAGATCCCAATGATTCATAAGTATTGCCCAAACTTCCCAGGCAAATGCATTCCCCAGTCCAATCGCCTGTTTTCTTCGTTATACCCAACCATTGTTGGTAAAATTCTATCGCTTGCTCATACTTACCCAGGTATTCATAAGTATTACCCAAACTTCCCAAGCAAATGCCTTCCCCAGTGCGATCGCCTATTTTCCTGGTAATACTCAACCACTGGTGATAAAATTCAATCGCTCGCTGGTATTTTCCCAGTGATTGGTAAGCGTTACCCAACCCTGATAAAGATTTGGCTTCTTCTAAGCGATCGCCTATTTCTTTCGCTATATCTAACCACTGCTGATAAAACTCAATTGCTAGGTGGTACTCACCTAGTGAATGGTAAGCATTGCCCAAACTTGCCAAAGAAACGACTTCTGCATTGCGATCGCCTGTTTCTCTGGCTTTTTCTAAGCACTGCTCTTCAAACTCAATGGACTCAATATTATTTAGGCCCCCGGATCGTATTACTTCTGTCATTCTCTATAGAAAAGGAAATTTTTGATCGATAAGCTGTCGATTATACAATTTTCTATAGCTTTAGCACAGGATAAATACAACTTATGTCAAAATTTAAAAATTATTCTTCAATATCAAGCTTTCTTGTATACTTTTAATACACTGCGATCGC
>NZ_JADEXF010000635.1 GCF_015207245.1 Nostoc cf. edaphicum LEGE 07299 | reverse complement strand
GGATAAGGCACAGGACGCCCGAAATTTCATGCTCAGTTTTCAGTATTGGCTAGGTGGTTCTCCAGAAAATCTGGAAAACTTCTTGCTGATGCTAGCTGATAAATATGTATTTAAAGGTTTAGAAAAACAGAATTTTGCACCTTCTACATACGAACAGCCGGTGGTTTATCCCGATCTAGGGATTTGGCACCCTTTGGCTCCCAGTATGTTTGAAGATGTCAGAGAGTACCTCAATTGGTATACAGCTCGTAAGGATATTTCTAGCGATCTAAAAGATCCCCTAGCTCCTTGTGTCGGGTTAGTATTGCAACGCACCCACCTAGTTACAGGGGATGATGCCCATTATGTGGCAATGGTGCAGGAGTTGGAAGCATTAGGCGCACGGGTACTACCTGTGTTTGCTGGTGGTTTGGACTTCTCCAAGCCTGTGGATGCTTACTTCTATGAACCAACTACTAACACACAGTTGGTAGATGCAGTGATATCGCTGACTGGTTTTGCTTTAGTGGGTGGCCCAGCCAGACAAGACCATCCCAAGGCAATTGAGTCACTCAAACGCTTAAACCGTCCTTATATGGTGGCGTTACCCTTAGTATTCCAAACCACAGAAGAGTGGATGGATAGCGATTTAGGGTTACATCCAATTCAAGTAGCTTTGCAAATTGCAATTCCTGAATTGGATGGAGCAATTGAGCCGATTATATTATCGGGTAGAGATGGGACTACAGGCAAAGCGATCGCACTCCGTGATCGGGTTGAAGCTGTAGCCGAACGCGCCTTAAAATGGGCGAACCTCCGCCGCAAGCCGAAACTGGATAAAAAAGTCGCCATCACCGTTTTCAGCTTCCCACCAGATAAAGGCAACGTCGGAACCGCCGCTTACTTAGATGTATTCGGTTCCATCTATGAGGTGATGAAAGCCCTCAAGAATAACGGCTACGACTTACCAGAATTGCCAGAATCAGCCGAAGCGTTGATGCAAGAAGTCATCCATGACGCACAAGCGCAGTACAACAGCCCAGAACTGAACGTTGCTTACAAAATGTCGGTTCCTGAGTATGAGGCGCTGACCCCATATTCTCAACGCCTAGAGGAAAACTGGGGGCCACCTCCCGGACATCTCAACAGCGACGGGCAAAATTTACTAATTTATGGTAAGCAATTTGGTAACGTCTTCATCGGTGTACAACCTACATTTGGTTACGAAGGCGACCCGATGCGGCTGTTGTTCTCCCGTTCAGCTAGTCCTCACCACGGTTTTGCTGCCTACTACACTTACCTAGAGCAAGTTTGGAAAGCTGATGCTGTACTGCATTTTGGTACACACGGTTCCTTGGAATTCATGCCAGGTAAACAGATGGGGATGTCTGGCGATTGTTATCCAGATAACTTGATTGGCTCAATTCCCAACCTGTATTACTACGCAGCGAATAATCCGAGTGAAGCGACAATTGCCAAACGTCGGAGTTATGCCGAAACAATTTCTTACTTGACACCGCCGGCAGAAAATGCAGGTTTGTATAAAGGTTTGAAGGAACTCAGCGAGTTAATTGCTTCCTACCAAACCTTAAAAGATAGTGGACGCGGTGTTTCCATTGTCAACAGCATCATGGATAAATGCCGGATCGTGAATCTGGATAAGGATATTAACCTGCCAGAAACCGATGCTAGAGACATGAGTACCGATGAGCGGGATAATATTGTTGGCAACGTCTACCGCAAGTTGATGGAAATCGAGTCGCGGTTGTTGCCTTGTGGTTTGCATGTCATTGGTAAACCGCCAAGTGCAGAAGAAGCGATCGCAACTCTCGTTAATATTGCTAGTCTAGATCGTCAGGAAGAAGGACTTCAAGGCTTACCGGGAATTATCGCCAATAGCATTGGGCGTAATATTGACGATATTTACCAAAATAGCGACAGAGGCATTTTAGAAGATGTTCAGTTATTGCAAGATATCACTTTGGCAACCCGTGCAGCAGTTACTGCCCTTGCCCAAGAGCAAATCGACGCGGAAGGACGAGTTTCTCTGGTTTCCCGGTTGAATTTCTTCAACATGGGTAAAAAGGAACCTTGGGTAGAAGCATTGCATAAACTCGGTTATCCCAAAGTCGATGGCGCAGCTCTAAAACCCCTATTTGAGTATTTGGAATTCTGCCTGCAACAAGTTTGTGCCGACAACGAACTGGGAGCATTACTCAAAGGCTTAGAAGGTGAGTATGTTTTACCTGGCCCTGGTGGCGATCCCATCCGCAACCCGGATGTATTGCCCACAGGTAAGAATATCCATGCACTCGACCCCCAATCCATCCCAACAACCGCAGCAGTCCAATCAGCCAAAATCGTTGTAGATCGGCTTTTGGCACGTAACAAAGCAGAAAACGAAGGAAAATGGCCAGAAACCATCGCCTGCGTCCTTTGGGGAACCGATAACATCAAAACTTACGGCGAATCCCTAGCGCAAATTATGTGGATGGTGGGCGTGCGTCCAGTTCCCGATGCCTTGGGACGGGTGAACAAGTTGGAATTGATATCTCTAGAAGAGTTGGGACGTCCCAGAATAGATGTAGTAATTAATTGTTCTGGTGTATTCCGCGACTTGTTCATCAACCAAATGAACCTGCTAGACCAAGGGGTGAAGATGGCAGCTGAGGCGGATGAACCCTTAGAAATGAACTTTGTTCGCAAACACGCTTTGCAGCAAGCTGAGGACATGGGGATTAATCTGCGTCAAGCAGCAACACGGGTTTTCTCCAACGCTTCTGGTTCCTACTCGTCAAATATAAACTTGGCGGTAGAAAACAGCACTTGGGATAGCGAAGCCGAGTTGCAGGAAATGTATCTCAACCGGAAATCCTTCTCCTTCAATTCCGATAACCCCGGAATCATGGACGAATCCCGGCAGATTTTTGAAAGTACTTTGAAAACTGCTGATGCAACTTTCCAAAATTTGGATTCTTCCGAGATTAGCTTAACGGACGTTTCCCACTACTTTGATTCCGATCCCACTAAGCTTGTAGCAAGTCTGCGGGGTGATGGTAAAAAACCAGCATCTTATATTGCAGATACAACTACAGCTAACGCCCAAGTGCGGACATTATCAGAAACCGTGCGTTTGGATGCGCGTACCAAATTGTTAAATCCCAAATGGTACGAGGGGATGCTGTCTCACGGTTACGAAGGTGTGCGCGAACTCTCCAAGCGGTTGGTGAATACAACAGGTTGGAGTGCGACAGCCGGCGCTGTGGATAACTGGATTTACGAGGATACTAACGAAACCTTCATCAAAGATGAAGAAATGCAGAAAAGGTTGTTGAACCTTAATCCCCATTCTTTCCGCAAGATTGTATCAACTTTGTTGGAAGTGAATGGACGCGGTTATTGGGAAACTAGCGAGGATAATTTAGATCGTCTGCGCGAGTTGTACCAAGAGGTTGAAGACCGGATTGAAGGGATAGACTAGGATTACATGGGCAGGCATCAAGCCTGCCTTAATAATGAGATAAGGTTAAAAAATGAAATATAAATGATTCAAACATTTCAAAATAAAGCATTAGAAAATTTGTTTAGAGAAAATTTTAATAAAGGAGTTCCTGCAAACTTAGAAAAGAAAATTAGAATCAGACT
>NZ_JADEXF010000634.1 GCF_015207245.1 Nostoc cf. edaphicum LEGE 07299 | reverse complement strand
TATCTAAACGTCGTGCTGCAAAACCCGCCTGACGATTAAGTAACATTTGCTTTTCAGCAGCTTGATCGGGGTAATCTACTACCAGCTTAAATAAAAATCTGTCTAACTGGGCTTCTGGTAAAGGATAAGTACCCTCAAATTCCAGGGGGTTTTGCGTCGCAATTACCCAAAATAAATCTGGTAAAGGCAAACTTTCACCATCCAGTGTTACCTGCATCTCTTCCATTGCTTCTAGCAGCGCCGCTTGTGTCTTGGGCGGAGTACGGTTGATTTCGTCTGCTAGCAATACTTCAGTAAATATTGGCCCTTTTTTCAAAGTGAAATTGCGGCTATTCAAGTCAAAAATATTTGTACCAGTAATATCTGAAGGTAAAACATCTGGTGTTAATTGAATCCGGCGAAAATCCCCTTGAATTAACTGCGACAACACTTTTACGAGTAGGGTTTTCCCAGTTCCCGGTACTCCTTCTAAAATTACGTGCCCACCCGCTAGCAGCGCTACTAAGAGTTGCTGTATTAAGCTAGATTGTCCGACAATTACTTGATTAAGACCTTGACCAAGACGAATTAAGATAGGATGGGTTTCGCTCATATTTTTATTTATAAATCATTTACTTATAAGTACTCAGGCACAGAGATATTATGCACAATTCCAAAAAATTAATTACGAATTACGTTAGCGCAGCGGTAGCGAGTCCGCGAGCGTCATTACGAATTACGAATTTCCCTAATACTTCGCCATTTCCCCAACCAGCTTAACAGGTCTCGTTCACTGATGGGTTGTTTGCGAGATTGTAGCTTTAAAACTGCATCTAGTTCTGCTGCACTTGCGCCTGTTTTTTCCATCCAGAAATCGATCAAGGCTTGACGTTCTAAAAGTACTTGCCCTAATCCCAAGGCTTTTTGGAGTTGTAGTTGTTCTTGTTTACCAACCATTTCAACAACAAAGCCAGTGGTATCAGCTTTCTGCAACACCCCGGCTAAAGCTTGGATGTATGCTTCGCTATTATTTACAACTGGTGTATCTAAAGCTACTGGCTTGCCAAAGCGGCAATTCTGCGCCCAAACTAGCACTAATAGTAGGATACCTGCCTGTATCAAGATTGGAAGTAAAGGAGTTTTGGCAAAAAAGCTAGATAAATCTCCTTCGTTTTCTTTCTTTCTGACATCGGCATCTTTATAGCCGTGGATGTATTCATCCACAAAGACTGTGTTACTTTTTTCAGTAACCAAACTAGCTAAATACTTGAAATTACTTAAATAATCTTGGTAGGCGTTGGCGGCTAAATAAGGAGTGGTAGAAAAAATCACCTTTCCTTTTTTGTGATTTTCTTTCCAGACAACAGCACCAAAGCGATCGCCTAAATTAACTTGCTGGGAGTTAGCTTTTTTATATCGTCTACGTGTATCAATTTTAATATTACCTTCAGGAGATTTTTGCATAGTGCTAAACTCCGCTTCTGTAACCCGCGCCTTCGCACCCAAAATTACCAAAGTATTCCCTTTTTCTACCCATTCCCGCTCTTGACTATCCAGTGTGGTTTCCCTGGGATAGCCGCCTACCTGTAGCAAGGTAACTGGGCTGTTCTCTGGCTGAATATCACTAAAAGGCTTTTGCCAGCGCTTAATAGAAATTCCCTGTTGTTGCATAAAAGCATACCAAGCACCATAGCCATCAGAGTTGCGGTTGTAGGTAGAGCCAGTGTTAATTTTAGTATTATTGGGAGCCGCGAACAAACTAAGTAAAACGATCGCAGCGAGTGCGATCGCTCCCATCCAAGCAAGGCGATTTGGACGTTTCATTTTCGACTTTCATAGTCTTTGAATATCACTGTTAATACTTACTTATTTTTCAGGTAAAGTCAAAATATACTTTTTTTATTTTCTTGCAGCGATCGCCTGTTTGATGAATGCTTCTAAATTTTGGGTAGCAGTGGCATTGTCAAACAGAACCTTGCTTGAGAGTTTTAGGGCTTCACAAACTGAGTATCGCCAATCAAGAGAAGCTAAAGAATTACTGTAATCCTTTATAGGTATGAGTTACAACTGTGATTCTTGGAAATAGTGGAAATCCTGCATCTGGCTGCATTATCGCTTATGTTTTAAAGAAGAAGATTGTTCGTGCTATTTGAGCGGCGTTATATGGACGAGAATGAAAAACGAATCCTTGATTCATGGCAGATGAATGCTAAATTATGGACACAAGCAATTCGTAATAAACAAATTGAAAGCCGTGCGATCGCCACAGATGCCGCTATAGTTAAAGCGATAACCCAACTTAATCCAAGAACATTCTTAGATATTGGATGCGGTGAGGGATGGTTGTCTCGACAGCTTTTTTCTTTAGGAATTGATGGCTGGGGTGTTGATTTTTGCGCCGATCTCGTTGAGACAGCAAAGGATAGTGGTGATTCTCGCTTTGTTGTCTGTTCGTACTCGGATCTTGCATCACAAAGATTTAGCACCATTAACTATTTCTCTTGCTTGATCTGCAACTTTTCAATTTTAGGCGAATGCGCTCTTGATGAGATCGCTAAGGCAGGTCATAGCCTGTTAGAGGACAAAGGCAAAATAATCATTCAAACACTTCATCCGATAATTGCTTGCGGTGACTCTACATACTCCAATGGGTGGCGCGAAACTTCATGGCAACCAAATGCAGATCGACCATTCTACCTTACTCTTTGGTATTTTAGAACCCTGGAATCATGGATCGACGAATTCCATGCTTTGAATTACCGATTGCTAAATTTATATGAGCCATCCGATCCCAAGACAAATAAACCGATTTCCATTATTTTTGTCTTTGAACGAGAGTAATATCATGTTCGTATAATTAGTTATGATTTCCACATTCATTGCACCCCATACGCCAGTCGCTCATGGGGGAAACCCCCTTCTCTACGAGACGCTCCGCGAAGGCGCTGGCTCCCCTTAATCCCCTCCCCACTTGCGGCTACGGTGTACACACAAGTCGAAAAAAGCTTGATTTTCCATTGTTTTCTCGTTGATCTCGTTCCCCTGCTCTGCATGGGAATGCCTGATTTAGAGGCTCTGCTTCCAGTCAGATATTGAGTCAGAGACTCAATGAATGCATTCCCAGTCGGAGACTGGGAACGAGGAAAGTCAAGGTTTTTAGGACTTGTGTGTACACCGTAGCCACTAGAGTCAACCAAGCTTGAGGTTTGACAACTTGTATTGCTTGATCCAGTTGTTCTGGCGAAGATAAGCGCTCTAGGGCTTCTTGGCGGAAGATGTGGCTGTGTTTGAGTTGCATTGTTCTCCTTCTTGCTGATGGCACTCAGAGCCTCAAGTCTTCTAGACCTTTAAGATTAAAGTGCGATCGGGGAGAACTAGGGGAGAAAGAAGGGAAGCGATCGCTTTTACTGCCTCAGTTAGGGAGTATCCCAATTTTTTGCATATCATTGCGTTCGCCTCTGGTGTTCCCGTTGGCACAGCCTCTCGCAGAGAAGGATACGAAACGATTTTGGGGTTGGGTTTTGTTCTTCAATCCAACAAATGCCTACATTAATCAAAGTCTTTAAATAGGATTGCTGTATCCTGCCATAGCTTTTTTATCTACCCTATTTATGCTAAAAAGCCAATACCCTAAACGAAGTATTTATTT
>NZ_JADEXF010000633.1 GCF_015207245.1 Nostoc cf. edaphicum LEGE 07299 | reverse complement strand
AAAGAACAGTACCCATCGCTTCATCTTTGGGATATCTATTTGGTGATTGCTTATTACTTACAACACCAAGGTGAGGTTGATACCTACCTTCTAGAGCGTCAAAGACTTGCCACGGAGATTCAACAGGAAGCTGAAAAGCGTTTTAACCCCATTGGAGTGCGCGATCGCCTTTTAGCAAGACGCAACCCACAAGGGTAAATTACGATGCTGCGTTTTTTGGCTGACGAGAACTTTAACAATCAGATTATCCGTGGTGTTCTGCGTCGGAACAGTAATGTTGATATTGTCCGTATTCAGGATGTTGGATTGACTGAAGCAGACGATCCAACTGTATTAGAATGGGCAGCGCAAAACAGGCGTGTGGTGCTAACTCATGATGTAGCGACGATGACAACTTTTGCCTATGAACGATTGCAAGCAGGCTTGGCAATGCCTGGGTTATTTGAGATCAGTCGTCGTGTTTCAGTTGGTTTAGCGATCAAGGAAATTTTGTTGCTAGATGAATGTAGCTTAGAAGGAGAATGGGAGGGACAAGTTCGGTTCTTGCCTTTGCGTTAACGATTGAAGGCGATTAATTGGTGTAGCCCGTTGTAGATATTACGATCGCCTTAATGAAAATCAATACATAATTTTCTTAGATGGATCTCAAATTTTATGGATTCAAATCCAGCTTTGTGTGCAGCGATCGCAAATCACATTACCACCTCTTTACAGCAGCGAATTACTTTCGCCGAATTTATGGATCTGGCCTTATACCACCCTGAATACGGCTACTATTCCAGCGATGCAGTCAAAATTGGCTTTCAAGGTGGTGATTTTTTCACCTCTCCCAACCTCAGCGCTGACTTCGGCGAGTTACTAGCAGAACAGTTTTTCCAAATGTGGGAGATTTTAGGAAAACCTATACCCTTTTCTCTGGTAGAAATGGGAGCAGGTCAAGGACTGCTAGCATTGCATATCCTCAAATATCATCAACAGCGCTACCCAGATTTTTTTACTGCACTGGAATATATTATTGTTGAAAAGTCTCCAACTTTAAGACAAGAACAGCAGCAACGCTTACAAGATTTACCCGTGCGTTGGTGCAATCTAGAGGAAATACCATCAAATGCGATCGCAGGTTGCTTTTTCTCTAACGAGTTAGTAGATGCGTTCCCCGTGCATCAATTCATCCTAGAAACGGGAGAACTCCGAGAAATTTACGTAACCACAGATAGTAATGAGAAAGAAACCAATGCCCCATGCCCATCATTTATAGAAGTCACAGGGGAACCTTCAACCCCCCAACTAGCTAAATATTTAGACTTAGTGGAAATGAACTTTACCCAAAGTGCATATCCAGATGGCTACCGTAGTGAAATTAATTTAGCTGCTCTAGACTGGTTGAGTATAGTAGCAGACCGCTTGCAGCGTGGCTATGTGTTAACAATTGATTATGGCTACCCCGCCAGTCGTTACTATAATCCCAGGCGATCGCAAGGAACGTTACAGTGCTATTATCACCACCGTTTCCATGACAACCCCTATATCAATATTGGGCGACAAGATATAACTGCCCATGTTGACTTTACAGCTTTGGAACGCTGGGGCCAGAAGTGTAACTTAAAGAATGTTGGTTTTATCCAGCAGGGATTATTTTTGATGGCATTGGGTTTAGGCGATCGTATTGCAGCCCTTTCCGAGCAAAAGCAACCTCTTTCGCAGTTACTACAGCATCGGGACGCACTACACCAACTTATAGATCCTACAGGACTCGGCGGCTTTGGAGTCTTAATTCAGAGCAAAGGTCTGGACAATACAGAAATTTCTCAACCATTAAAAGGATTGATCCTGCCAGAGTAAGCGTAAAGAAAGAAAAGTTAAAACTCTATTTAAGAATGCAGTATCAGTCTTATTTAGACTAGCATAACAGTGATTACTGTAAAGTTAAACACACTACCAAAGTAATAATTATGTCCACTCATGACCTGTTGATGCTAGCAACACTACTTACCCCCGGTCTTTTACTTTCAGTGATAATTATGTTGACTTTTGCTGCTGGTGGTTGATTGCCAGAGTTAGGAAGTAAGAAAACTGGAATTTAGGATTGTATCTTAAATTTCAAATAACTACTTCCCAACTAAATTTGAATCAAACAATGCGATGTTCATAATGAGTTATGAAGCTCGATGACTAGCTCTAAGGGTTGGCGCAGCCTCTCTAAGAGTTGCTATGCGAACCCTATCGGTGACGCTGTATTAAAGGAACGTAAAAAATGAAGGTGGCATTTCTGGGAACTGGACTGATGGGACTACCAATGGCTCAAAGGTTATTAGCCGCAGATATACAGCTAGTTGCCTACAATCGTACCCCAGAAAAATTAGCACCACTACAAGCATCTGGGGCTGAGATTGCTACACATCCCCGCCACGCCATTCGTGCTGCTGAGTGCGTAATTCTCATGCTGACTAATGCCCCAGCCATTTATAATGTGTTGCTTTCAGATACTGCTTGGCAAACTCTGGAAGGGCGCACGATCATCCAAATGGGAACAATTACGCCCACAGAAAGCCAGGAAATTAGAGATGCAGTTCTTGGGGGTGGTGGTGAGTACTTAGAAGCACCCGTATTAGGGAGTATCCTAGAAGCCAAAGCTGGCAAGTTGAGTGTTATGGTAGGGGCCGAGCCAAAACAATACGAACGCCACTTGAAGTTACTCCAAAATTTTGGGACAGAACCTTTGCTTATCGGGCCAGTAGGATCTGCGGCGGCGCTTAAATTGGCACTAAATCAACTAATAGCTTCTCTAACAACTAGCTTTGCTTTGAGTCTAGCTTTTGTCCAGCGTCAAGGTGTCGATGTCGGTGTGTTTATGCAAATCTTGCGCGACAGTCCCCTCTACGCACCTACCTTTGACAAAAAGCTACAACAAATGTTAGATGGCAATTATGCCGATCCCAATTTCCCCACAAAACACTTGCTTAAAGATACAGAATTATTTATCTCGGAAGCGAAATCTCAGAGTTTGGATCTCAGCAGTATTAAAGGAGTGCGGCAAATCTTGCAAACAGCCGTAAAAATGTCATTTGCTGATGATGATTACTCATCACTATTTTCTGTCATTAAGGAATGGGGAGAAGCGATAGGGGAATAAAGAGTTTAAGCTCATCTCACGCCTAAAGTCAGTGGATTGTGGGGAAAAGGGTAAGGGGTAAAGGGTAAAGGGTAAAGGGGAAAGGGGAAAGATTTTATTATTTTGATGACTGATTTATAGATTGAATTTGATTAGATAGCATACGGCTCAACTCTATAGCTTGATTAGAAAGTTGTGTATAAGTTGGTTGGTCTAGATAGCCTACTTCTAACGCTACTCTTAAAAGACTGCGAACTTCACCAGCAGACCCTTTAGCAATATTTAGAAAGTTTAAGTATTCTTTGCGAGAATATCGTTCAAATCCTTCTGCAATATTTGTAGGTATTGATACGGATGCACGTCTTAACTGATCTCTTAAACCAAAGTCTCTACTCAGTTCACCTTCCTTAGTCCTTAAGTATATTTGCTTAACTAAGTCAATACCTTTTTGCCATACTTTTAAATCCTCAAAAGTTTCAATTTTTTTCCTTTCCATTCCTTCCCTTCCCCCTTCCCC
>NZ_JADEXF010000632.1 GCF_015207245.1 Nostoc cf. edaphicum LEGE 07299 | reverse complement strand
ACCAAATGCCAATATCAGACCAATACAAATGTAAGGCAAGACTTGTAAAATAATTCCTTCATCAATACCCGCCAAAGAACCAGCTAACCAAAAGCGAATTTCTTCCAAAGTTCGCTGACTAACTATTAAAATTCCTGCTGTCAGTGAAGCGAGTAAGCTACTAATAGCTGCACCTGCAATTGTCAGATTTAAGGGAGTTATTCCGCTACGGCCAAGAGAAGCAAAAACATAGACGCTGACAATGGTGACACCTGCACCAATAAACGCAAACCAAATATAAACATTTGGAGCAGATGTGCCAAAAAGAAAAATACTAATAACTACAGCAAAAGCTGCACCTGCATTCACCCCCAAAATACCAGGATCGGCTAATGGGTTACGAGTCACACCCTGCATAATTGCACCAGCAGTAGACATTGCTGCACCCACCAATATTGCCAAAAGCGATCGCGGTAAGCGAATAGTTTGAATAATTAAATGTTCTCTGGAACCGTCAAACTGAATAAAGGCAGTAAGTATCTGATGCAGAGGAATATCTGCTGCACCAAATGAGACGCTGAAAATTAGACAAACCAGCAGAATTAGCAATCCCACAATTAAACCCACAACGGGAAATGTTAGGGATGACAACAATCCTCTGGTCGATGAAGGCACTGATCTACTCATTGTTCAAATTACTGGCTTCAAGCGATCGCTAATCTCAGTCTGAAGAATCTGTGGTTGATAATTATTCAGTTGTTTGTTTTCTGACAAGGCTGGCAAAGGCAAATTAATAAGTGCGATCGCCAGGGCAATTTTCCAACTGTAAAGACAGACAATTGATTCATAACTCATAGCTGTCAAAAAGTTTTGCGTTCCTCCAAATGTACTAATACTTCTATACGAGTTCGCCAAACAGGACGCAATTGCTTGCGAGTAAACAGTGGTATCTGGTCGGTAATGTGGGGCGAACCGGTTTGAGTCGCGTTACCGTAGCTGAGTAAGGCCATTGCCCTAACTGGCTGAGAAAACTCAATGGCCGCAACATAACTATCACCAGCGACGGCTTGAAAGCGTTCATCAGTAGAGGGAGCAGAATTGAGGACGCGGAATATTCCTAGATCCCCATCACCACCATTGGCAGGTAAATCTAAGTTTCCGCTACCCACTCGGAAAACTTCACCCCAAGCAACATCTAGCTTTCCATAAGCTTTTTCAACTTTCGCCGCAGCTATTTGCAGCGCTTTTGCAGCACTTTCTGGGTCTTTTAAACCATCGGGTGTAGTATGCCACGAGTTCTCACTCCAAGGAATACTGAAGGTTTGGTTTTTATCCATTTCTTGCCACCAAAAAGAAAACAATACCGCGCCTCTACTATCAGCATCAGCATTGCGATTCCAAGCAGCTAAAATATCAGCAGCACGACGAGTTAATTCATCGCCATATTTTTGAGATGCGGGAATTAAATCATCGAGGATGCGTTCTGCAAGTTCCATTTTGGTGGAATGTTTGTACTTAATCATTTCCGCAAAAGAAATTTTTGGATCTTCAGCCAGCATTTTTGCAGAACTTTGTGCGCGGAAATCCATTTCTCCTCGTGGAGCCATATAAGCAGGATAATCATCTGCTTTGATGACAGCGGGAAAAGTCGTTGTCCAAGGTGCATCATTAGCATTTTGCAACCAACCGCTAGGCGGGTCAATTACACGCGGTAAATCTTTGTATGGATGCATTTTTGTCCACAAAGTCTTAGATGTGTCGCCAGGAATTAAACCTTCCCAGTATTGATAGTCTCCCTGTTGACGAATTGGCACCAGACCGTTGAATAAGTTCATGATATGTCCTTCTCGGTCTGCATACATAACGTTAAACATCGGTAGTTGCAAGCGTTTCAATACCTTTTGAAATTGGGTTAAGTTTTGGGAACGTGCCATATCCCACCACTGTTCCAACACGCCGGGACGGTCTGCACCGACAACCCGCAGCGCCACAGCAAACCCATCTTTTTCTTGAACGACTGCACCGTGGACGGAACTTTTGACTAATAATGGTTGTTCGACCAACGAGCCATCTTTTTGCTTGACTTTTAACAAAAACTTTGATGTTGTAAAAGGACGGACTTTGTTATCGAGAAGATAACCATCATCAGCCAATTTCAACTTGTATACATCCCAACCATCATAAGTATTGACGGTATGAGTCCAACCCAAATAATCGTTAAAAGCGATCGTTAAAACCGGAATTCCCACCAGCGCTGCTCCAGAAGCATTCATTCCTGGGGCAGTAATTTGTGCTTCGTACCAGACAAATAAATCCGACCATAACAAGTGGGGATTTGCCAGCAACATCGCCTTGCCACTGGCAGAATGTTTAGGTGCGATCGCCCAACCGTTAGAACCAGCTTCCGATTGAGTATGAGTAATACCTGCTACCTGTTCTTGGTTGACGACAAAAGTAAAATACAGCACTCTTTGCAAATGTGCCAATACATCCTCTGGTTTTACAGGTAATACTATTTTTACTTGCTCGTCAATCAAATCAGGATGGGCTTTGGCATAAGTATTTATCCCGCTGGCAAAGGCATTTATATAAGTACGAAAAGCTGGACTTTGTGCTCGATACCAAGAATTAGAACGATCGGGTACTCCCATCGTCAATACCCATTTATCAGATTCTAAATACTCTTCTCCCCAGTATTCGGCTGCTTTTCCCCTAGCTTGACCATAGAGGCGCAACAGCAAGTTAGCGTGACTCTGCATTTGTGCCCAACCAAATGCCTGGAAAGCGCTTGGAGCATCTTTACCATATATATGCGGTATGCCGTAAGTATCCCATAATATCTCTGTAGTTTTGGGTGCAGTCGCAAAACTGTTATTTGCCAAAACTACAACTAAAATGGCACTGAGGATAAAAGCTAAAAATCTAAAAAATTTTCTTTTCAGTATTGGCCGATCAAATTGCCACAAATACATCCCAATATTCAACATGATGGTTCGATTAAATTAATTTGACTGGAAAAATTTAGTGACTTTCGTCTATATTCTGTAACAAACGGACATTAAATCCAAACACACTTACTAGCAACATACATAAAGAACATAGAACGTATAACAGTGGCATCCCAGCAGCTTTGTCTATGCCAAACTTACTACCAAAAAGCCATGCTAGCTAACCATCTGGTTTCATTGCTGGTTCAAAAACTTGATGAACTTCTTTAAGTGGTGGTTGTGAGATGTGTATTAAAAGCACAGTAGTAATTGCACAAATAAAAATCAGGATATCAATCAGCGAAATTTCTCCCAAGCCGATTACATGGTATGAGTAGCCAGCAAAAGCTGGCGCTATAATTTTTGCACCATAAGTTGATAAAAATTCCATACTACTAGCGCGGGAATAATGCTTTTGAAGTAGCATCAAGCCCACAGATGCCGAATAGACCAGCGATTGCATATTATCAATAATGCTTGACACTAATTCTAGAAATCCTTAAAAGCTATCTGCGACTAATTTGCATCTAACTCTAGTGCTATTAGGAGACATTATCATAAAGACTACACCTGAGCAAGCATTTATCAAAACTTCTGAATTTTATAAATCTGACTAACGTTGTACGATAAATCCTTATATATAAGTCTTTTCAAGGTATATCTAC
>NZ_JADEXF010000631.1 GCF_015207245.1 Nostoc cf. edaphicum LEGE 07299 | reverse complement strand
TAAATATAGTGTTTCGATATTAGAGGAGTTTAATAGTGGCTAAGACTAGTCTGAATCAAGAGCAACAGGTTACTACTTCAACACAAGGCGCAGTTGACATCAGACAACTATCTACTATTTTGCTTCGCCGACGCTTTCTGATATTTGGGGTTTCCTGTGTAGTTATGTCAGTTGCTAGCCTCTTGGCTATCAATACTAAACCTACTTACCAGAGCAATATGCAGATATTGGTGAATTCCAATTTATTTGAAGGGTTACAGTCAAATACTCAGGTTACTAATTCAAATTCTCAAATTGTTGATTCCACTACTCAGATGAAACTCATGCTGAGTTCTAAATTACTTCAGAAAGCTGTAGATTTACTACATTCTGATTATCCTGATATTACCTTACAAGACATTAATGGTCAAAAAGAACATAACAGAAAAGCACCTTTAGAAGTAACTCCAGAAGCGGGAGGTATAGGAGCAAATCAAGTTTTTAATCAGGCATTTAAAGTTTCTTTTCATGATGACGATCCAGTGAAAGCACAAAGAGTACTTCAAGCGCTACAGAAAGTCTATCAAAACTACAACAAACAGCAGCAAAAAGAACGTCTTAATCAGGGATTAGCTTTTGTAAACACTCGTCTACCTGAGATAAAAAAAGAGGTAAGTAAAGCTGAGAAAAACTTAGAACAGTTTCGCAAAAAACATAAATTACTCGATCCCGAAGTCCAAAGCAAAATTCTGCTAGAATCTCTAGCCGATATTCAACAACAGCTGCAAACCACTCGTGCCAACCTTCAAGATGTAAACGCTCGCTACGATAATCTAGAGCAACTAATAGCGTCTTCGTCTCAGCAGAATACACTACTTTCTTCTCGTTTAAATCAGTCAAGCCGCTATCAAGCATTATTAAGTGAAATTCAAAAAACTGAACTAGCATTGGCTAAAGAGCGGCTCCGCTATACAGATGATTATCCATCGGTACAAAAATTAAAACAGCAACGCCAAAGTCAACTGTCCCTTTTACGAGAAGAGGTGAAAACTATTACTAATACTAGTAAGGAAAAGCCTTTATTCAAAGGACAAATTTTAGGGGTTGATCCAACTCTAGTAGATGAGTTTGTTTTAGTACAGACAAGTGTTTTAGGACTAACTGCCAATGAAAAAAATTTAGTCGAATCAGAACAGCAACTACGCTCTGAGCTAAACAAATACCCAAGTTTAATAGCAGAATATAATCGTCTGCTGCCAAAGGTAGAAACTAGTCGCAAAAACCTTGAACAACTAATCCAGGCACAACAGTCATTAGGACTGAAAATTGCTCAGGAAGGATATAACTGGGAAGTTTTGGCAGAACCTTCTTCGGGTATTTATATGGGTAACAACAGATTATTATTTTTGGTTGGAGGAGCAGTAATTGCGCCGATTTTAGGTATTTTAGCAACCCTGATTTTGGAAAAGTTTAATGACGCTATTTATTCTGCCGGAGATTTAAAGAAACTGACGAATCTACGTGTATTGGGATCAGTACCAAAACTACCGTCACGTGGCATCAAAAAGCGGCCTCTGGGGCTGCCTTGGAATGTCAGAAGAAGCTCAGATTCTTCTGTAATAGAAGCCAGTAATAAATTGCCCGTCCATGAAACTTTGGATATGATCTACCAAAATATTCAAATATTAAAATATCCCTTACCGTTCAAGTCGCTGATGTTTACTTCAGCACTACCAGGGGAAGGAAAGACAACCTTAGTATTAGGGCTTGTAGCTAGTGCTGCCCGAATGCATAGACGGGTATTGCTAATTGACGCTAATCTACATAATCCTAGCTTGCACAAAATCTTGGAACTATCCAATGACTGGGGACTCTCTCTGTTATTAGTTGATGAGACAACTACTCATTTTCAAGATTACATCCAGCCAATTCACCCCTCTATCGATATTTTGACTGCTGGGCCAGAACCAGAAGACACAGTGAAGTTGCTCAGTTCTCAACGGATGAAAGAACTAATAGAGGTGTTTGAGCAAAATTATGACCTAGTACTAATAGATGCTCCATCTATTTTAGGCACGGTTGATGCTAGGATTGTGGCATCTTTTTGCAGTGGTATTGTCATGGTAGAGCGGATGGGAAAAGTGACTCGAACTGAACTGACTCAAGCAATAGAAATTTTGAGTAAGTTGAATTTAATTGGAATTATCGCTAATGAAGCGAGCAATTCTCAAAAGGTATTGGCATCGTAAATCGAAGAATAAAAGTTTCTCTTCCACAGCAGTCAGATTTGGACGATTCACTTTCCCTGATTTCTACCTGATAGCTAAAGTAAAATGCATAATTAGTAGGAGGTGGCAACCTCCTGCGTTGGAGAACTGTCTCATCTTAAAGTAGTAGACGCCATAGTTAAGAGCGTCAATTAGATACTAGTGTGATTAGATGATCGGTATGAAATTCCAACTTTACTTAGGCTCTTTATTTTCCCAGATTAAAGTACGTCATTGGTGGGTAAGTATCTTTTTGTGGATAGCTTTGGTTGCCCCAGCCCAAGCGTCTGTAATCCTGCGTGTGGCAATTGAAAGGGGCGTTAATCAGGTAAAAGTGGGTAGTTCCACCACTGGCATCGTTAAGGATAGTACTGGCCGGACTCTCGGACAGTTGCCAGCGATGAGTGCATATTATGCCCAAGCCGTTCCTGGCGGAGTTGCTTTAGATAAGTGGCAGTCTGGTTTATTTTGGATTGAGCCAACTGGTAAGGGATTTGTTTATATTGGCGATCGCTGGTATCGAGGCAGAACTCTGGTTGTCCCCACAGAAAAAGGCTTAACGGCCGTTAACTGGGTTGACGATCAAGAATATCTCTACAGCGTTCTTGGTGGCGAAATGAATGCTAGTTGGCCACAAGAAGCGCTAAAAGCCCAAGCGATCGCAGCCCGCACTTACGCCCTCTACGAACGAGAAAAACAACGAAATAATCCCGTTTACGATTTAGGCAATACCCCCGATCGCTGGCAAATTTACAAAGGTGTCATCAGTGAATCTCCTGCGACTTACAAAGCAGTGGATGAAACAGCAGGGCAAGTACTAACTTATAACAACAAGATTATTCTCTCAGTTTTCCACGCTTGTTCTGGAGGACATACCGAAAACGTGGAAGACGTTTGGGGAAATGCCTTGCCATACCTACGGGCTGTTCAAGACTACGATCAAAATATCAGCGCGTGTAATTGGGTAAAAACTTTCTCACCCAGTGAGATTAGCGCTAAATTCCCTGAACTTGGCAATGTGACGGCGATGATTGCAGAAACATTCTCGCCTTTCCGTAGTGTTAAAGTCTTGAAAATTGTCGGTAACAAGGGCACAAAGGTTCTACAGCGCGAGCAAGTGCGGACAGCGCTGAAGCTAAAAAGTACCCGTTTTAGCGTCACGAAGGGAGCCGATGGAAATTTTGTACTCCAAGGGCTTGGCTTTGGTCATGGTTTAGGCATGAGTCAGTGGGGGGCATACAATCTAGCTCGGCAAGGAGTGAACCACCTGCAAATTTTGGGACATTATTATAAAGGTGTAGCTCTAACACCAATTCAGGCGAAGTAATTGGGCATTGGGCATTGGGCATTGGGCATTGGGCATTGGGCATTGGGGACTGATTATTAATTCT
>NZ_JADEXF010000630.1 GCF_015207245.1 Nostoc cf. edaphicum LEGE 07299 | reverse complement strand
ATATCACTCATGGCGGCAAACAGGAGCTTTCCTCGCTAAACATCACCTATACCTAATTATGAAATAATTCTCCATCACTTTTTTGCTAGCTTAATTTAATAAAAATTAACTGGAAAAGTAAAGGGGAAGATTGTTTGTCACCCTAGAAGAATCAACTATTAAATTTATGAAGTAAAGACAATAACTGCCTTCAGTAAATTTACTAGTTTAATTAATAGCGAGTCCATCTAATCGCTATGCATAATACAACCTCACCCCGCAACCGGGATGAGGTTGTGTTATTTATCTAAGTAATTACTCGCCTTTAATCTAGGCAAGATTGACACTCAATTTTACTTGCACAATTACATCGTTGTAATCTTTGTCACCACCATTGGGTAAATCCTCAAAACCAAAGGTGTTATTTCCCAACAGTCGAATGTGATCTACCTTATCTGAGTTAGCACCCAAGAATGAAAAGTAAACCTTCTCATTGCCATTGCCATTGAGAATAGCATCGGGTTTACCATCGACAATAATAAATGGTGCAAACAGAGAATTTGGCCCGAAAGCACCAGTATGATTTGCAGTACCTTGGTTGTCCACCGCTAAGTCAATGCCTCCAACACGCCCACGCACAGCGGTTTCGGCGTAACCAGCCTGTCCAACAAGAATATCTGCTGTGCCATCGCCATTGGTGTCAATACCACCATTCTCATCAGCCACCTGATAGAAACCGACAAAGTTGTTGTAAGAAGCTTCTCTGTTGACTGCAAACTCAGCTTTTACTGATTGTGTCACACTCCGTAAATCAATCAGTTCACCTTGATATTTGCCTTGCAGACTAGTACCTAAAGATACCTCTTCTTCTGTTGTCTGAACTGTCACAGCGAAATTCTGGAAGTTGAGAGAAAATCCTTCCTCTTCTGTGTTGTTACTTGTAGCGGAGGAAAAAGCGACACTTGAAACAGAAGTTTTTCCAGACAGTACAGCCTGAGTAGTACTATTGGATACCAGATAGAATCTGAGTTTCGTACCAGACTCGAATTCTAAGATATTTTTGAGATCATCGTTCTTAAAACCCTTGGGCAGTTTAGCAATGGAGGAGAAAATCACCCTTGAACGCTCTAAAGCAACTCGCGTATAACCCTCTGCACCAGGTGCTATGCCGTTAATTCTACCTTCATCATCGTCAACAGCAAATGCACACAGTTCATTCACCTCTTTAGCGCTGTTGTTTTTAATCTTAAGAGAGAGCTTTCCTTTACGACCCTTAACTTTACTGTTGACGACAAAGATATTCTGAGTAATATTGACCAGTTGGAAAATTGTTGTTATCTGGGTATTTGTAGTAGATCCAAAGCCATCAATATTAACAGCTAAATCCTTGTCGAAAGAAAGTCCACCAAGGTCAGTAGTGCGGACGCGGATTTTATAACTAGATTTAGTCGCGTCAGATTTAATTTTTAAGCTATCTCCCTCGATAATGAATGCACTATTATCATTATCGCCAGTACCCGCTACTAAACTATAAGTGTGCTTGTCGTTTTGGTCTGGGTCAATGGTGGTGAAGAAGCCAATGATTTTTTTATCATCATCGTCATCATCATCTCCGTCGCCACTACCACTATCGTCATCATCGTCATCATCATCATCGTCGTCATCACTGATAGCGGTAAATATCAAATTTGTCGGTTCAAAATTCTTTTCAGCAACCGCAAGTGTAAATACATCACTGGCTTCTTCTCCAGCAATATCTTCAGCGATAACTTTGATGTCTAGACTACCCACATCGTTATTTGTCGGAGTACCACTGAAGGTAAGGGTAGTAGGATTGAAGTTCAACCAAGTCGGTAGTAAATCATCATTTGCCAGAGTTGCAGTGTAAGTCAGGATGTCTCCAACATCTGTATCGCTGAAGGTGTCAACTGCAACAGTGAAGTTGAAGACACTATCTTCGGTAGCTTCTTGGTCAAGAATTTCATTTGCCACCTCTGGCGCATTGTTGAAAGGCGCACTAAACACTGCCACCGCCGAGTCATTATATCCAGCAGTATAGAGATATTTGCCATCGGAGGTGAGAGTTACAGAAACCGCACCACCAAGTCCATCAACACCATCTGTATCATCTTTTTGAACTTCCACAAAGCTTAGTTTGCCTGTGGTTGTATCCCGCTCAAACACAGCTACAGCCGAGTCATCATATCCAGCAGCATAGAGGTATTTTCCATCGGGGCTGACAGTGACAGAAGAGACACCACCAAGCCCATCGACACTACTGATACCATCTTTTTGAACTTCCACAAAACTTAGTTTGCCTGTGGTTGTATCCCGCTCAAACACAGCCACAGCCGAGTCATCATATCCAGCAGCATAGAGGTATTTTCCATCGGGGCTGACTGTGAGGGATTTAGCACCAGCAAGTCCATCGACACTACTGATACCATCTTTTTGAAATTCCACGAAACTCAGTTTACCTGTGGTTGTATCCCGCTCAAACACAGCTACAGCCGAGTCATCATATCCAGCAGCATAGAGGAATTTGCCATCGGGGCTGATGGTGAGCGATTCAGCACCAGCAAGCCCATCGACACCATTTATATCATCTTTTTGAAATTCTACAAAACTCAGTGCGCCTGTGGTTGTATCCCGCTCAAATACCGCTATCGCCGAGTCATCATATCCAGATGCATACAGGAATTTTCCATCGGGGCTGACTATGAGGGATTTTGCACCACCAAGTCCATCGACACCATTTGTATCATCTTTTTGAACTTCTACAAAACTCAGTTTGCCTGTGGTTGTATCCCGCTTAAATACCGCTACAGCCGAGTCATCATATCCAGCAGCATAGAGGAATTTTCCATCGGGGCTGACTGTGAGAGATTCAGCACCAGCAAGCCCATCGACACCATTTGTATCATCTTTTTGAAATTCTACAAAACTCAGTGCGCCTGTGGTTATATCCCGCTCAAATACCGCTACAGCTGAGTCACTATATCCAGATGCATACAAGAATTTTCCATCGGGGCTGACGGTGAGGAATTTAGCACCACTAAGGCCATCGACACCATTTGTATCATCTTTTTGAACTTCTACAAAATTCAGGATTTTCTGCGTCATATTTCCCTTGAGATTGCAAAATAGTTTGTAAAAGTAATATTCTTTTCAAGCAAAGACAAGAATGTACTATATAGCTTATTGTCTGATTTTTATTCAAGCCTCAGTAGATATACTACGTATTTTCCAGCTTATAACTGATGCAATGGCTTTAGTAGCAATCGAATTTATACATACATAGTTAAAGTTATTATCCACAAATAAAACAACCCCATCCCAGAAGCGAGATGAGGTTGAAAGTTATAACTATTTCTGCAAATTAGATCAATTTCAGATGTCTACAATAGCTCGATCTATACAAGCCCTCATTTTTTCAGATAGAGTTCGGACATGAGGTTCTCTAAAAATAGAGTCGTGGTTTCCTGGGACGTTTTGAATATCCAAACCTCCTAAGACCATTTCACTCCAACCCATTTGGGGGTCAACCTCCCGTTTTTCCAATGCAACGCGCTCTTCTGCTCGGAATACAGTGACTCGACCTGGATAAGCTTTTAGAACGTATTCTCTGGCTGCCTGTTTATTGGCTTCTTCGATTGTCAATTTCCGGTAGTTATAAGG
>NZ_JADEXF010000629.1 GCF_015207245.1 Nostoc cf. edaphicum LEGE 07299 | reverse complement strand
CCTCTCGCGTAACATAGCAAAGGCCTGGGGACTGGTGACTTCATGAATTAGGTGAAGCCCGATAAATAGTTGCGTCAGCCCTGAGGGAAGTGTACCAACGGTGTGTAAGTCCCAAACTTTGTCAAACAGGGTACCTTTGCTCATACGTCAATCAGTATTTAAAGAGTCCGGTCTTAAATAGTATCAAAAAATAGTCTGGGTTTTTGCAGATAACTTAAATATTTTTAAACGCAAAGGGGCACAGAGGTAAGCGCAAAGGTACGCAGAGAATTCGCGATGTCATTTAATTGCCTTTGAGCTAGTAAAAGCGAAAATTCTCCGAAATATTGAGATGCAAAGATGTAAATAACTTTATCCTTTTCCACAAGGATGTGTTAAGACAATACCAGATTATTGCACTACCAAGTTATGTCCATAGATTTACGGGAATTTTATCAGGCTAGCGATCCCAGCAGAACTCTGTTTGTCAACCATAGCTCTGATAGCAAGTATTATATAGATTTTTCCTCAGTTCGAGGTGGTGATATTCTTGGCAAGCTGAAGCAGAAAATTACTTTTTTTAAGCCTAATGAACCCACTTGCACGTTATTTACTGGGCATATTGGTTGTGGAAAATCGACAGAATTATTACGGTTACAGGCAGAACTGGAAAAGTTAGGTTTCCATGTGGTGTATTTTGAGTCCAGTGATGACTTGGAAATGACTGATGTCGATATTGCTGATGTGCTGCTAGCGATCGCTCGTCGTGTAAGTCAAAGTCTTGATAAAATTACCCTGGAGTCACCCAACAAGTTTAATGAGTTGCTGCAAGGTGCTTGGAAGGTCTTAAACTCCGAGGTGACGGCGGGAAAAGTTAAGCTTCCGGTGCTTGGTGATGTCGGTTTATCGGCAGATAAAGATAAGTTTTCTCTGTCTATGGGCATTGGTGAAATCACCGCGAAGATGAAAAATGACCCAGCGCTGCGAGAAAAACTCAATCAGTATTTAGCACCGCAAAAAACTAAGCTGCTGGAAGCGATTAATCAAGAATTATTAGAACCTGCGATCGCTAAACTCAAACAGCAGGGTAAAAATGGTCTGGTGGTAATTGTCGATAATCTTGACCGCATAGATAATCGTGCCAAACCTTGGGGTCGTCCGCAGCAGGAATATTTATTTGTCGATCAAGGTGAGTTTTTGACGAAGCTGAATTGTCATCTCATCTACACCATGCCCTTGTCGTTGAAGTTTTCCAATGATTACGGAATGCTGACTCAGCGTTTCCCAGAAGATCCCAAGGTGTTACCAATGGTACCTGTACAGTGGTCTGATGGCAGTGTTCATACACAGGGAATGTCACTCATGCAGCAGATGGTACTAGCAAGAGCTTTTCCTGACATCACACCAGAGGAGCGTTTAAGTAAAGTTACCGAGATTTTTGATAGTGCTGCTAGCCTAGAGCGTTTGTGTAAAATGAGCGGTGGTCATGTGCGGGATGTGCTGAGGCTGCTGAATACGTGGATTATGGAAGAGATGAGTCTTCCTTTAACCCGTGAAACCTTAGAGCAAGTTATTCGTTCCCGGCGGAATGAAATCATGTTGCCGATTTCTGAGGATGAGTGGCAATTGTTACGCCATGTCAAGGAAAGGAAAAAGGTAAGCGATGACCACGGATATCAAAAACTGATCCGCAGTCGGTTTGTCTTTGAATACCGCGATGGTGGCGAGTCTTGGTTTGATGTTAATCCGGTTTTGGCTGAAGCAAGAGAACTACAGTAATCAACTTAAGCCAGGACGAATCGAATTCGCGGCTATACAAACATAGACGCTTTGCGGCTTCCCGCAGGGTAGTCCACCTCCGTGGACTAAGGAAAAATTGAGTGTTTGAAACCCACGGAGGTGGGTAAAGCCTCGTGTAGATGCGGTTTCTAACCGCCCTTTTAACTTATGACAGACTCACAACCACCAAAAGATGACCATGTAAACAACGAACGCTCTCTGAAACAATTAGCTTGGGCGATTGAATCCTCTGTGGGACAGTTTAAGCTGATATTGGCACGGTGTAATTATGCTAGCTTGCGCGATCGCTTAATCTCCAGACTGCGAGAAATTTGTCAAGTCGAAATTCGTGTCTTGGCAGTGCAGCAATCAAACAGGACTCTTTATACTGCCATTCAGGAAGAATTTGGCGAAGAAATGCCAGCCTGTGTGATGGTTGTGGGTTTGGAATCAGTGCAGAATTTGTCTGTGATGCTAACTTCTGCGAATCAGGTGCGGGAAGAGTTTCGCAAGAATTTTGCTTTTCCCTTAGTGTTGTGGATTGACGATGAAATCTATAAGCAACTAATCCAGCTTGCACCAGATTTAGAAAGTTGGGCAACTACGAGAGATTTTGCCATATCAACACAGGAATTAGTAGATTTTATCATCGAAACGGCTAATCAATGGTTTAGTAATAACTTAAAATTTAGCGTAGATGAATACATCAAACTGGAAAATGAGTTAGAAGCGGCGCAAAGATATTTACTCAAACAGCCAGATGTTTATAATTTAGAAATTGAAGCTAATTTAGAATCTTTGTTAGGTTTTATCAAACAGATAAATAATCAAAAAGATTCGGCGTTAAAGCATTATCACAAAGCTAATAATCTCTGGCAGCAAAGTCATAATTTAGAACGACAGGCAAAAATCCTCAGTGAGATTGGCTTTTGCTATTATTTAAAAACTTTTAAAAACCAAGATATCAATCATCCAGATTGGCAAGCAACTTGGCATTATATTCAAGAGTATATAAATTTTATTAACCATTTCAAAAGTCAAAATTTAATTGTAAATGCAGTAGTTAAGTTTGGTGATATCTTGCGAGACTTGCAAAAGTGGGAAACCTTGCAGAGTCTTTCCGAACAAGCTTTAGTAATCCATCAAAATAACAACCAGCCAAGAGAATTAGCCAAGGATTACGGTTTTTTAGCTGAGGTAGCTTTTGCTCAAAAAAACTGGGTCAAAGCAAATCAGCTTGTTCAGCAAGCTTTAAAGGTTTTTTCTACGATTCCCAATCTGGAATCAGCAAATACATCAGGAATTTTATCTGATATTCCCGAAAGAGATTTAAAATCAAAAGATTTGAGCTTATATCAGTTTATTTTAGGTCGTTCTCAATATCAATTAGGTCAAATTCAACAGGCAACTCTTAGCTTAGAAACTGCTAGGGATGTAGGTAATCCCCTAGAAGATGTCAGACTTTACTTGGATATTCTCAGATTTTTACAGCAGCTTTACTTTGAGCAAAAAGAATATCTCAAAGCATACAAAATTAAACAGCAAAGGCGTTCCATTGAACAGCAATTTGGCTTGCGGGCTTTTATTGGCGCGGGTAGATTAGAAGCAACAAAACAGGCATTCGTCGAGATATTGCGCTCAAACTCTCCCCAAAGAAATATTGCCCCAGAAATTGCTGCATCTGGTCGCCTATTGGATGTAGAACGTTTGATTGAACGCATGGGTCGCCCTGATTATAAATTGATAGTAATTCATGGGCAATCGGGTGTCGGCAAAAGTTCTCTAGTGAATGCGGGACTAATACCAGCTTTAAAGAATAAAGCGATCGGTACTCAAGATTATTTGCCGGTGGTAATGCGCGTTTACACCAACTGGGTGGAAGAGTTGGGGAGGCTTTTGGGA
>NZ_JADEXF010000628.1 GCF_015207245.1 Nostoc cf. edaphicum LEGE 07299 | reverse complement strand
GAGACGTGTATAAGAGACAGCCTTTGCTCCTCCGCTCCCCTGCTCCCCTGCTCCTCATGCCCCATGCCCCATGTCCCATGCCCCACACCTTTATTCAATTCGCCTGGGTATTAATTTTTTGGATTAGCCGATCGACTTGCTCAACCATCTCCTTGTTTTTCTCAGCTTGAAATAATTCTCTGGCTTTTTTGAGATTAACGATCGCTTCTTTTGGCTGTTGTTGTCTTCCCAAAGTGATTCCCAAATTATAGTAAGTGAATGCATCGTTAGGTACAAGGCTAATGGCTTTTTTGTAATGTGCGATCGCTTCTTGAGGTTTCCCTCGATCGTCCATTGCATTTCCTAAACCTGTGTAAGCTTGTGCGTGTTTGGGATCGAAACGAATCGCTTCGGTATAGTTGGCGATTGCTTCTGCTGGCTTTCCTTGAGCGTACAAGGCGTTTCCTAAGTAATAGTAAGCGTCTGCATACTTGGGATCGAAGCTAATAGATTTTTTATACTGAGTAACTGCTTCTGCTAGCTCACCTCGATCGTAGAGAGCATTTCCTAAACGGGTGTAAGTTGGCGCATAGTCTGGTTTGAGACGAATAGCTGCTGTATATTCGGTAACTGCTTCTTTTAGCTTGCCTTGAGCGTAGAGAGCATTTCCTAAGTTATAGTGAGCTTCAGCATACTTGGGTTCAAGGCTGATGGCTTTCTGATATTGTGCGATCGCAGGTTCTAATTGATTCAGTCTTGCTAAAGTCAAACCCAGATTAAAATATGCTCTAGAGTCTTGAGGATCGAGACTAATGGCTTTATTGTATTGAGCGATCGCTTCTTGTGGTTTACCGCGATCGTCGAGAGTATTTCCCAAGGCAATATAAGCTTGTGCAAAATTGGGTTCTAGTTCAATTGCCTTCCGAAAAGCCGCCTCCGCTCCTTTTAAATCTCCCTGTTTATAGAGATTGCTTCCTTGCTCGAAGTTAGCAACTGCGTTTTTGTCCCGAATAACTGCGGACTGAGTATTTTGAATTTTTGCTAGAATAACGCCAACATTTTGACCAAAGGCAGTATTCCCATTACTCAAACACAAGCAGATAATAGCTGCTACCAGTAGATTCTTGTTTTTCAGCATTTTTCCTACCTTACCTGCTTGGTTTACATCTAATATCAAGTTCGGTTAACTGCGATCGTCAAAATACCCCATCCCAGCCCTTCCTTGCTTGCTCTTAGGGAAGCAAAAGCGTAGCTTTGGTGAGATTCTAGCAGGAATTATAAGTGATTAAGCTAACTTGATACAAGTGTACTTTCATATAAATGTCTATTTATACACAAGAGACATTTCAAAGTCCCTCTCCCACGCTTGGGAGAGGGATTTAGGGTGAGGGCTTTTGATTCATGCAAAAACTCTAATAAATAGTTCTTTATTAAAACTAAAAAGTCGTTTTTTAAGTAATTGCTGACACTTTTGTTTCCATCAATTTAACAATGGCTGCAATTAATTTTTCTGGTTTAAGAGGTTTGGATAAATGCATCTCAAACCCAGCTTTTAGGGCTTTTTCTTGGTCATCGTTTCTCGCAAAGGCAGTCAAGGCAATTGCTGGAATTTGCCCACCTTGTTCTGGTGTCCGAGTTCTGACTTCATGTATTAACATATAGCCATCCATATCGGGCATACTAATATCGCTTACCAACACATCTAGCTTGACCTCTGCTAAAGTTTGTAATGCTTCTTCAGCGGAAGATACTGTCATCACAAAAGCCCCATCTTGCTCTAATACAAAAGCAACAAAATCTCGTGAATCAGTATCATCATCGACAACTAAAACCTTGATGTCATTCAGAGGTAAGGAGTTACTAGTTAAGAATGCAGGGTAATTTTTTTCATCCGTCAGCCTTGGACTTTCAACTGGCAGAAGCGGTAAGCTAACAGTAAATATTGCCCCTTTACCCTCACCGTGGCTATCTGCTTTGACGATGCCGCCATGCATTTCGATGATATTACGCACAATTGCCAATCCCAGCCCTAATCCACCAAAATTTCTCGTAGAGGTGCTATCTGCTTGGCGGAAGTAATCAAACACGAATGGCAAAAAGTCAGCGCTAATTCCCTTACCCGTATCGCTAACGATTATTTGAGCATAGCCATCAGTTTCCTGGAGTCGCACTTCTACCTTTCCTCCTCTGGGTGTAAATTTGATTGCGTTAGAAAGGAGATTCCAGACGACTTGCTGCAAACGAGTCGAGTCGCCCATAATTTGTCCCACAGTCGGTTCAAATACTGTATTCACCTCAATCAACTTTGTTTCTGCTGCTAACTGCATTGTCTGTAGTGCCGACAATACCGTGGACTTAAGGTTAATCTTCGTGATATTTAGCGTCAGTTTGCCTTGTAAAATTCTGGAAATATCCAGCAAGTCCTCAATGAGTTGAACTTGTAAGGTAGCATTTCGCTCGATTGTGGCTAGGGCTTCAGATGTCTTTTTTTGGTCTAACCTGCGGGTTTGCAACAACTTTGACCAGCCGAGAATTGCGTTGAGTGGAGTGCGTAGTTCGTGAGAGAGGACGGCTAAAAATTCATCTTTAATTCGATTGGCTGTTTCTGCTTTCGCTCGTGCTACTTGTTCTAATTCCAGCAGGTGCGCTCGTTCTTCAAGTATTTGTTTTTGTTCGTGGATATCCGTACAGGTTCCAAACCACTTGACTACAAAACCTTGCTCATCTTTGAGTGGTAAACCTCGCGCTAGCTGCCAACGATAGGAGCCATCAGCAGCTCGTTTAAAGCGATATTCATTGTTATACATAGTGCTATTTTTGACAGCATCAGACCACACTTTATCGGCTCTTTGAACATCATCTGGATGCAATGCAGCTAACCAACCAGAACCCAAAGATTGCTCTAACGTTAGCCCAGTATATTCGCACCAATTTTGATTAAAAAAATCGCATTCACCGTTAGGTTTAGTTGTCCAAACAAGTTGAGGAATTGCCTCAGCCAAGTAACGGTAGCGTTCTTCGCTTTGTCGCAGAATTTCTAAGATGCGTTGACGTTCAAGAATTTCTTGTTGTAATTGCTCGTTAGTCTTAGTAATTTCATTGGTGCGAACAGTAACCATTTCTTCAAGATGATTCTGGTATTTTCGCAGTTCTTCCTCTACCCGTAAGCGCTCGCTTATTTGTGTTTGAAGTTCTTGATTTGTCTGTTCTAATTGAGTAGAGCTAGGAAGTGCCAAAGCTTGTGGAACTAAAGGCATAAGCTCTAATGCTGTAATTACAGATATTGTGGCAGTTACTGCTTTGATAAACCCCGACACCCAATAGGTTGGATGCCAAAGTGTCCAAATCTCCATTAAATGAGTGGTACCGCAAGCTACGATAAATCCACTAAATAGTAGAAAAATCCAATCAAAGGGCAAATCTTGTCGCTTGCGGACAAAGTAGAAGAGTGTAGCTGGAATCGAGTAATAAGCTAGTGCAATGAATGCGTCAGATAATATGTGTAACCAAACTAAATTCGTTTGCCATAGATAGCAATGTCCATGTGGAATAAATGATTCTGATGTAAAAAAGTTAGTCCACAATTCTGATATTATATTTGACATAAAGACTGGATTGTTTAATCTATAAAATCTACTACTAAATATCTACCCTTGCTTAATAATATTTTAGCTAGTAAATAGGTAGAC
>NZ_JADEXF010000627.1 GCF_015207245.1 Nostoc cf. edaphicum LEGE 07299 | reverse complement strand
GGACTAATTACTTTCTGACATCAGTTATGAAGTTTAATCTTCAAGCCAAAAATCCTTGCCAGGTCTACATCTTGGCTAAGAATTTATCTTGCAGGATATAGGCTATATTTTTTCAATACAGTGTCTTAGACGTATCTCCAGTTTAAATTCCTAATTTGAAGGTAAAAATTATAACTATAGTGAAAAAACCTGGAGACTTGACTCTTAACTAATTAAGCAAACTCGTAGCGATTTTTACCCAGGCGCTTGGCACGATACATTGCTGTATCAGCTTGTTTTATCAAAGTTTCACTGTCTTGACTGTTGTATGGGTAAACACTAATGCCAATACTCGCAGAAACTCGGATTGTATAGCCGTCCAAAACAATTGGCTTGGTAATACTGCTTAAAATTTTTTCAGCGACTTTAGCAGCTATTTGGACATTAGGTATTGCCCGTAAAATCACAGTAAATTCATCGCCACCCAAGCGGGAAACTGTATCACTAGCGCGTAGAGAGTTGCTGAGTCTTCCAGCAATAGTCATTAGCAAGCGATCGCCCGCCTCGTGTCCCAAACTATCATTGACTTGCTTAAAGCCATCTAGATCGATAAACAGCAGTCCCAACAACAAGTTGTTGTGTTGCGCCCAATGTAAGGACTCGTAAAGTTGTTCGGCAAAAAATTTGCGATTGGATAAACCGGTCAGGGGGTCGTGATACGCTAAATGACGCAAGTGGTCTTCTTTGAGTTTTAATTCATTGTTAGAGCGGTATAGTTCAGCAGCAGTACGCTTCAGCTGTTCTTCCATCAGCTTGCGCTGAGTAATATCTCGGATGACACCAACTAAAAAGAAATTGCCAGCTGAGTCTTTGTGAAGCGATCGCTTAGTGGCAATTTGATGAGTCTGTCCATCAGCATTTGTAAATTCTTCTTCATGTTCTTGGGGTTGCTGAGTCCGAAAAACAAGATCGTCCTGTTGTCGAAATACATCAGCTTCATGTTTTGGGAAAAAGTCATAGTCTGACTTTTCAATTAATAACTTATTTGGATAACCGATAAATCGACAATACGCCTCATTTAAAACAATCCACTGGTGTTGTTCATTTTTCACAAAAATTGGATCGGGGATCGTGTTGATAACATGATGCAAAAATTCTTTGGAACGTTTCCACTCTTCCTGCATGTGAGCAATATGACTAGTCATCCAAATAGCTGAAGTGCCAAAGCAAACCAGTGAGGGAATGAGTGGTATCCACCAACCGTACAAGAAAGCAAAGTATGCACTCACGGTCAATATAAAGCAAGAAACTAGGATACAGAAGAGACTCCTAGCTGCGTGTCGTATCCGCCATATCGTCACGGCTCCCAGATAAGACCAAACAAAAATCCACAAGTATTCCACCAAGTCAGGCCACACTTTGAGTAATGGTCTTCCATCAACAGCAGCAGAGATTAACTCACTAATAAAATAAGCTTGCAATTGAATACCAGGTACAGGCTTTGCCGTACCAATTACACTGCTGGAGTAGGGAATAAATACAATATCTGGGAGACTGGGTGCAGTCGAACCAATAAGTATAATCCGATCTTTGATTAAATTTGCTTTGACTTTATCTGCCAGTACATCTCTCATCGAGACTTGGCGAAAACTACAAAATTCTCCAGAGGAACTTTGACATTTGGGTTTGGGAAAATTGCTCAAAATTTGGTAGCCTCTATCATCAGCTCCCACATAAGCACCATCATTAGCTTCAAAACGAGTAAATGCTGCCTTACCCAATTGCAAATACTCAGGGTTGCTTTTGGCTTTGGTAGGAGTAATTCCTTTTGGCTTTAAATACAATAAAGCCAACTTCAGGGCAAAACTTTCGTGTACTTCACTTTTAACGTGCCAATACAACAAACTGCGACGCACTTTACCATCAAGATCGTACAGCACGTTATTAAAGCCCACTTGATCCCGATCTAGTCCCAGTGGAGGCGAAACACTAAAGTTTTTGTTTTTGTCATTTGCTAGTAGTTCAATACCAATTAAGTTGGGTGTTGACTGATAAGCATTATGTAGCTCTTGATTACCAGGCTCTACTGGTAAATTTTTGTAGATATCTAAGCCAATCGCACGGGGTTTGTGGACATTTAATTTTTGCAACAACTGGGCAATCTTCGCATCTGGAATTGGCCACGAACGTATTTCGTTTAAATAAGCCTCATCAATCACTACGATCGTAATCCGGTCTTCTGGCGGTTCCATTGGACGTAAGTGAAAAAATTGATCCAAAGCCGCCAACTCCAAAGATTGCAATAATCCAATGGAGTGCAAAAGCAGGACGCAGACTGCAACGCTGGCCGCAGTAATCAATTCTCTGTGTTCTCGACTAAGCGATTGTTTCAGTCCAAAGGTTAACTTCACAAAACGCTTGCCTAGCTGCTGATTCATTCCCATTACCTAGTAGGCAGAAATATTCTCTATTACCTATAGCTATTAACTATCGGACTAAGATAGCTCAAGTAGGAGCTAAATCGATTAGGTATTTTACAGAGAATTACGTTAACTTCCAACTACCAAAAACAAAAAAGCCAACTGGAAACAGATTTTACTGTACTCATCCAGTTGACTATAGGGCGTGAACTACTGAAGGTCAGTGTAGGTACTTTACTTAAAATACTTGAAGTTCCGAGGTCCTGTGTAACCAGAAACTTTCGCTAATTCCTCTAAGTTTTGGACTCCGCTATAGCTTTTACCATTAACGATCCAAGTGGGGAAACCTTCAATTTTTGCAGCTTTACAGATTTCTGGTTGAGCTTTGAGTCCATCGGGGGCGCACTCTACCTTAATGCCATTATTGATTATTTCCTCAGCTTCTTTACCAAAAAGCAGCTTTTGTTCATGACAGTGAGGACACCAATAAGCACTGTATTCCTTTGCACCTACCTTTGCCAGATGTCTTGCTAAGGCTATTTCTGCCTCACCAGAAGTAGTGGTAACTTCCCAACCGAACGCTGGGTTAGGGTTTTCCTTGGGAGTAAAGGTAATTTTTGTGGGTTGTCCAGGAGTTCCAGGTGTCACATCTGATTGATTCACGCCGGCATAAACGCCTAAAGTACCAATCAGCGTTACCATTCCGACAATCAGGGCGGTAAACAAGATTTGTCCAATATCCTCCCAAGTCCGACCGATAATTGTTAGTACCAAAAGACTCACAGAGAACAAAGCTGAACCGATACAGTAAAGACAAATAGCTTTGATTTGAGATGTCAGCACATACATTAAGTAGCCGCTAAATACAGACATAGCGATCGCACCTACCAGCAGTAGCCACCACGTCCAATTTTCCAATTGTTTGCGGTTATTGTTTTCCTTGGAGTTGAATACCAAGGGAGCCAAAGCAAATACCACCATACTGATGTATGCCAAAAACCCAAACAAAGCTAATGGCTGTCCAAAAACCGTTGCCCAAGGACTGGAAAGCACATCATTACAGCCCTTAGCACCAGCCTGTGCCACACAAGCGGCACTGCCTCCAGTTAACTTTTCTATAGTGAGATAACCTGTTATCAGGGCACCACATCCAGCGATCGCGGCAATCAATGGACGTGACCATTTATGAATCCAAGGAGTAGAACGACGGCGAATCATAAATTGTTATTGGTTATTGGTTATTGGTTAATGGGCATTGGGCATTGGGCATTAATTCTTTC
>NZ_JADEXF010000626.1 GCF_015207245.1 Nostoc cf. edaphicum LEGE 07299 | reverse complement strand
ATATAATATAGTACAGGGGATATTGTAAGTTCAGTTTTTATAGGAGGAAGATTGTGTCTGAAAACAAACCAGAAAAGTTGAATTCACAAGCAGTACCATTCTTTGCTCGATTCTTAGAAGGGCAAAGCCTTGAAGACCTTTCTGAGGAAGAATCAAAAGGGATTATCGGTGGATGCAATAGTACCACAAACACAAACCCGAATAATGATGGACTTGTCCAAACTCTGAAGTTTCCATCCGATCAAGAAGAGGGCGCAGTAACCACGAATCCTGATAATGTCGAGTGCGCTGTTACTCTGAAGTATCCTTCAGATGGTGATGACAGTTCGCCATCTTTACCTTCATAGCTACATACTTTTGATTACATCAGAGATGCGGTTTTAAACTATTGTCAATATAAAAATACGGTTAGCTTTGCCAACTTCATCTAGGGGTTGGCTTCCCATTAAAATTAAGTTCACTTTTTTAATATTTTGCTTTCTCAAGAGTTAACAATAGTGACAATGCCAAAACTAATAAAAGTATTTTATGCACCTCGATCGTGATGTAGTTTTATTAATCACCCATAGTGGTGATTACTTTACAATAGATAGAGTTGTAGAAGCAGTATCAAAACTAGGCGCACAGCCATTTCGTCTTGATACTGATAAGTTTCCGATCGCACTCCAACTCCAGGCTAATCTAAGTAACTCTGGTAGCAATCATACACTGCAATATAACGATCGCTCCCTTAACACCGAGCAAGTGCAAGCAGTATGGATGCGGCGTATTTGGCAACCCGATCTCGGTAAAGAATTGGCTCCACAATTTCAAGCAGTCTGTTCTAATGAATCACTCGCAGTCTTAGATGGCTTTTGGGACAGCCTGAGAGAAGCTACGTGGGTGGATGATTTACGCCGGATAAGTGCAGCTGAAAACAAGTTACGCCAACTGCGGATTGCATCGGAAGTAGGTCTTGTCATACCTCGGACTCTTGTCACCAACAATCCTCAAGAAGCACGAGAATTTTTCCACCAAGTTAAGGGAAAAATGATTGTCAAGCTGCTCAGACCTCTTTCTTCTGGGATGCAAGCCTCCTCTTTTTTCATGTATACCAGCGTCGTTAAAGAAGAAGACTTACTTGATGCTGAAACACTGCGCTATTGTCCAGTTATGTTTCAAGAACAAATCCCTAAACAGCAAGAACTACGAGCAGTATATGTGAATGGCAATCTCTTTGTCGGGGCGCTAGATGCGTCTGAATATGCAGCATCTACCCAGGATTGGCGACGTGAGACAAAAAAGATTCTTACCTGGCAACCAGAGCAATTACCCGATAAACTAATCCGTTGTTTAGATGCCTTTATGGCTAAGTTTGGGCTGATTTTTGGAGCATTTGATTTGATTAAAACGCCATCCGGAGAATATGTTTTTTTAGAAATTAATCCTACAGGAGAGTGGGGGATGCTGGAGAGAGATTTGGACTATCCAATTGCTCTAGCGATCGCATCTGCACTACTTTCAAAAAGCCCGAAGTAAAATGCTCTTACTTAAAAATTTCCAACCAACTCATAACCTCTATATTTATCGAACAGAATTCAGTAGTCAGGAGTCAGAATTCAGAATGAATTTTGACCGAAAAAGCGGATGAATAACCGACATTGTTGCAGGTCTGAATCGTAGATTTGGTGGTGCAACAATTCAGTCGCGGGTCTGAATCCCCAACTGATAGCGTTCGCGTTCGCGAAGCGTCTCCGTCAGGAGAAGCATCTTTGCGTTCGCTTTTAGCGTCTCTTGATTCTGACTCCTGAATTCTGACTTCTGAATTCTTCTTCATTTATCCGCAAACCTCTACACTAACCGTTTGAGGGTTGACAGCAAGGCTTCTTGATTAAAGCTGCCTTTGATAATGTAGGCATTGGCTCCGGCTTCCGCACCCCGACGTTTATCTTCATCGCTGGCAAGAGAAGTAACCAGGATAATTGGAAGTTCGCTATATTCTTGATATTGGCGGATTTTGGCAGTTAACCCCAAGCCATCGAGATTTGGCATTTGCACATCGCTAACAACGGCATCAACGGTGTGCGATCGCAGTTTGTTCAATCCATCCAAACCATCCACAGCAGTAATCACTTGATAACCTGCGGTTTCTAAAATTCGCTTTTCTTGAGTGCGTGTGGCAATGGAATCTTCGACTAATAAGACGGTTGGTTTTGTAGGCACAAGTTGACGAGTTTGGCTAGAAGAGAAGGATTGCGATCGCGATCGGGCTGACTTTACCAAATCCTGGGGATTCAGCACCATACACACATCTCCAGTGCCTAAAATTGTTGCTCCAGAAACATTGCGGACTCGTTTAAGTAACTGACTTTGGGGTTTAATCACTACATCTTGCTCATCCACTAAGGCATCTACCACTACACCCAGTTGTGCTTGCCCAACCTGGAGAATAATACAGGAAAGTGCCGTTTCTTGAGTTAATCCAGATGGCATCGGGGGTAGTTCTAATAGATCAGCCAACTGCACAATCGAAATGGGTTGGCTATCCCGAATTATTGTGTCACGTCCCTCCAAGGGAAAAATTTCTTCTGACTTAATCAAACAGGCGGTTTGCACAAACTCCACTGGGATGGCGTAGGGTATTTCGTTCACTTGCACAATCAAGACATGGGCGGTTGCCAAGGTGATACTGAGATTGACGCGCAGTGTACATCCCAGTCCGGGAAACGATTCTACCTCAATCGTACCTTTCAATTTCTCGACATTGGTTTGCACCACATCCAGCCCCACACCCCGTCCTGATACTTCTGTCACCAGGGGGGCTGTTGAAAACCCTGGTGCAAATATCAACGCCTGGATCTGGCTAGGAGTCATTGCTGCTAATTCTTCCTCCTCGCAAATGCCCCGTTTCACCGCTATTTGTTTGATTCTATCCAGGTCAAGCCCCCGGCCATCATCACTAATTTCCAGCACAATGTTAGTGGGAGTCTGGTAAGCTCTGAGCCGAATCGTTGCCGTTGTTGGTTTTCCTAGCCGTTCCCGTTCCTGTGGTGACTCAATCCCGTGATCGATCGCATTCCGCAGGATGTGCATTAGCGGATCTTTCATTTCTTCCAACAGGCGTTTGTCGGCAAGGGTGTCTTTGCCTTCTGTGATCAACTCCACCAATTTTCCCTGCTGCTGCGCCAGATCGCGCACCATCCGAGGGAAGAGGTTGAAAATCGTCGCAAAGGGCAGCAATCGCAGGGTACGAATACCCTCTTCTAAATCGCTACTTAGTTGTTCCAGTCGGGTTGTGTCTTCTGAAAGGGAACTCTGCAAGGTTTTCACCAAATGGCCCAATTGCTCTAATCGTTTTTCCGAGTGATGATGAAAAGTTTCTAGACATTGGAGGGCGACATCAGCTTGTTGCTCTCGGCTGAAGGCAAACCGATTAGTGAATAAATCTCGATTCCATTCTTCCCAGAGATTGGTGATCGCCTCAATTTCTCCCAGCCGATGAGCAATCCGAATTTTGGTTACAGTTAACTCCCCTGCTTGCGTCATCAACGTATCTAGGTGGCGAGTGCCAACGCGGATGGTTTCGATGCGGTAGCTAGAAGAGTGCTGAGTGCTGAGTGCTGAGTGTGGAGTGCTGAGTGCGTAGTGCTGAGTGCTGAGTGTTGAGTGCGGAGTGCTGAGTACTGAGTGCCCAGTAGTACCC
>NZ_JADEXF010000625.1 GCF_015207245.1 Nostoc cf. edaphicum LEGE 07299 | reverse complement strand
GCTGAGTTCTGAGTGCTGAGTGCTGAGTAATTAGTATCTTCTAAAATCTGAGTTTACAGTTGGTGTGACTAGTGTCTTTAAAGTGCTAACTCAGCACTCAGCACTTTTAACTCAGCACTACTACGGTCGTTGAATAATCGTTTCTAATACGCGACGCTTGGCTTTGGGGTCAACACCAATTAAGCGCACATATTCCCCTTGGTATTCGCCGAGTTGTTTTTCTACGGCGGCGATCGCTTCTCTTTCTGAGGAGGCTTGAATTTGACCGATACTAGTCCAGGAACCTGTACGGAATCGCCGTTGATCTACGTGTTCAATGCTAATTTTTGAACCGCTAGCCAATAATTGCCGGAGTTGGCCTACTACTTCACTACTCAAGCGGGTAGCAGTAGCTGTTGCTGTTGCTGTAGCAGAGGGTGCTGCACTAGTAGTAAATGATTTCTGACTGCCAGAGGAGGCTGCTTGACCATTTGGACGTTGGATAATGGTCTCTAATACCCGCCGTTTAGCTTTAGGGTCAATACCAATTAAGCGTACATATTCCCCTGGATATTCGCCGAGTTGTCCTTCTACGGCTGCGATCGCTTCTCTTTCTGAGGAGGCTTGAATTTGACCGGTACTAGTCCAGGAACCTGTACGGAAGCGACGCTCATCTACGTGTTCAAGGCTAATTTTCGATCCGCCAGCCAATAAATGCCGGAGTTGGTCTATTACTTCACTACTCAAGCGGTTACTGCTAGCTGTTCCCGTTCCAGAGGGTGCTGCACTAGTAGTGAATGATTTCTGACCACCAGAGGAAGCTACTTGACCATTTGGACGTTGGATAATAGTCTCTAATACCCGCCGTTTGGCTTTAGTGTCAATACCGATTAAACGTACATACTCACCTTGATGGCTTGCTATGCATTCTTCCAAAGCGGAGATAACTTGATTTGTGGAAGTTGCATCAATTGGCTTACAACTAGTCCAGGAACCAGTACGGAAACGACGCTCATCTACGTGTTCCATGCCAATTTTGTAACCACCTGCCAAGAGTTGGCGGATTTGCTCTAGAGTTTCGCCACTGACCTTGCCACTGCTAGAACCGTTACCGTTACCGTTACCATTACTACTGCTGTAACTGCTATTGCTACGACCAGTCGGCGCTTTAAAGCTGCTAGCTGGTTTTGCATCATCATCGGGACGTTGGATGACGCTTTCTAGCACACGTCGTCTATCTTTGTCAATCCCAAACAATCGGACATACTCGCCGCTATGGTCATTTAGACAGCTTTCTAATGCTGCGATCGCTTCACCAAGCGATCGCGGTTCGATTGGTTGACAACTAGTCCAAGAACCCGTACGGAAACGTCTTTGGTCTACGTGCTCCGTACCAATTTTATACCCTTGCCCCAATAGATACCGTAACTGATCTATTGTTTCTGCACCCAAGCTATTGCTCGACACTTCACTACTCCTTTCCAACTCTAAAACAGTAATACCATTACCTGTATAAGGTTTAGCGTTCTCATCCCTGATGGGTGCTATACATTTAGTATCCGCAGCACAGAGATAACCAGCTCGTAATGCCTGATTAATTCCAACCACATGATGAGCAAATTCTTTATCCTGATCTTGCACATCTGGCAAGCGATCGGCTTGCTGCTGGCTGGTAATTATCGCTCCCGAAGGTACATACTTACCAGAGGGAATCTCTACGTCTTGAATCAAAGCGTGCATCATTACGATGCAACCTGCACCCACCCTGGCATTAAACACCGTAGAGCGAAAGCCAATGAAGGAATTATCACCTACATAAGCTGGCCCGTGAATTAGAGCCATGTGGGTAATGCAAGCATTTTTACCAATCCATACTGAGTATTTATTTTGGTCATCGCCAATTACTCGGCCTTGCTCCAACCCATGAATGACAACACCATCTTGAATATTGGTGTTTTCACCCAGATAAAAAGGTGTGCCTTCATCCGCTCTAATCGTAGTCCCCGGAGCAACGATTACATTTGCACCTATTCGTACATCCCCAATCAGATTGGAGAATGAATGTACAAAAGCAGTTTCATCGATTTTGGGTTCAGCTAAATTCCTTGACCACGGGGTTGGGGGTGCCGCCGTGCTGCGGACTGCCATCGCGAGATTCCTCCTGTATTGTCATTTGTCAGTTGTCATTTGTCATTTGTCCTTTGTCATTTGTCGAGAACTAATGACTAATGACTAATGACTAAATGACCAATGACTATCGATATTGATCTTTTTTGCTGTAAATGAGGCGATCTTCAACGTAAATAGTATCTATGATCGCCACCACTGCTGCATCCAATGGACGCTGTTCATTGCCAACAACTTGACGAGCGGCACTACCACGAGTGATGAGTACCCACTCATCTACTCCTGCTCCCACAATATCTGCTGCTACTTCATACTCTGGTAGGATATTGCCGTTTTCATCTACTAATTGTAACAATAGTAGTTTCACACCTCTAAGAGTTGGATCTTTTTGGGTGCTAACTACTGTGCCGCGAACTTTGGCAATTTGCATTACAAATTACGGTCTTCTACCAAAAGGACGAATTGCGTTCACATTTTCCCGGAACTGCTCTACGTCTTCGGTATAACGAATTGGGAGGACGTATTCCAAGTTTTCGTGAGGACGAGCAATGATATGAGTAGACAGCACTTGTCCACCATTAACTCGCTTTACAGATTCAACTCCTGCGGCCACAGAAGCTTGCACTTCTGAAACGTCACCCCGAACAATTACCGTCACCCGACCACTACCGATTTTTTCATAACCTACTAAAGTGACACGAGCCGCTTTCACCATCGCATCAGCGGCTTCCACCACTGCTGGAAAGCCTAGCGTTTCAACCATTCCCACTGCAATTGACATTAGTTTTAATCCCTATTTCAAAGTTTTTAGCCTTGGACAAAAGTGATGCTCTTTGCCTGAAAAGAGCGTTAATTACTTTGTTTAAACAGCTTTTAAGTACGGAATTGTTCCACCGCTTCTGTGTAACGTATCGGCAAGACGTATTCCAGGTTTTCGTGAGGACGAGCAATGATATGAGTGGATAACACTTCACCACCAAAGACTCTTTTTGCCGCTTCAACCCCAGCTGCTACAGAAGCTTGCACTTCCGATACATCTCCCCGAACTATCACGGTGACGCGAGCGCTACCAATTTTTTCATACCCTACTAAGGTGACACGGGCGGCTTTCACCATCGCATCAGCAGCTTCCACCACTGCTGGAAAGCCCTTCGTTTCAATCATTCCAACTGCAATTGGCATCGCAGAACTCCTACAAAATTAATGCAATCTGTACTGTCGTTTGAATTTTTTGACGGGGAGAGCCTGATCTTATAGCTAAGAAAACACTTCCAAATTAAGCATAGGAAAGCTTGGCGTTCCTGGCAATATAAATTACTATAATAGTTTATGATAAGAAAGTTTTAAAAAACTTAACAAAAAGTTATCTGGGTATCTGAGCAATTAAAGTTTACAGATTCCTTGAGCTGGCACTTATGCTTTATAATTTCTTTATCACATTTACAAAACGACATTCATAACCAAGGCTAATCCTATCTGATGAAGGGTAAGCAGCGGCTGTATGTTTTGCTGTATCTATCTTTCCTCAAATATTTCTAAGTGTACAATGACTAGGTGAAACATATATAACTTTTTCA
>NZ_JADEXF010000624.1 GCF_015207245.1 Nostoc cf. edaphicum LEGE 07299 | reverse complement strand
AGACACACGAGAAATAATATTAGATTTAGAAATAGAAGAATCAGTAGATATTTTAAACTTCTAGATAAATACTATATTAAGTAGCCTCCAAAGTTTGTTTAGCATCTGGGTGATTTTAGTTGATTTAGTTAATATTATTGATGATGACTTGTATCTACTATTTGGTCTTGAATAGCAACGCCCAAATTCGGTTTATCGAGTTTTTCAAATGAGCGAACCTACCCTTTATTTTTTTTGATAACCACTAAAGCAGTTATACTTAGTATACCTAAAATTAGGGAAGACTCAGGGATAGGTGTTATAGAAAAAGAAGTGAGGGGATAACCTGTGTAATAACCTTGCTCCCCTATTTCTAGGTAGTCATAAGTGTAAAACACATTATATAATGCTCCTCCTACGGTGTAAGCAAATCCGAATTCATCTAAAGCCGGAGTTTCAGCTAATAAGAGATTCTCATTGTCAAGAAATAATCCTGGAGATAATAAAGACTCTATTGGGTTGCCATTTCTTGTGCCAGTAATATCTACAATTTCATAGCTATTTGTGGCTGAATCGTAGGGGTTAGTTGTTAATTTTCCTGCGACTGTAACAATGTCATTTGGATCAAGTACACTCGTACCAGAGTAGGAAAAATTAAAAATTGCGGCTGAAACAGGAGCCATCATAGTTGTTAAAAGGCAGACCGTACCAGTGATAGTAACTGCGAGCTTTTTATCAAAATTCATTCCATTTTACCTTTTATTTAAAACCACTATTAACAAGGATTTTTCATCACTACTGATTTGTGTAACTAATGACTGCTGGTAAGAGCTACGGCAGCACATCAAAAGGTAGCATCATATCGTTATCTTCGTGATTAAGCATGTGGCAGTGCCACACGAAGCGTCCAGTGAATGAATTGCCAAAAGGTAAATTCGCTGTGGCTTTAGCACCGAAGGGAACTATTAGACGAACAACCTCAAACGGATTAACTACCACAGTATCCTTCCAGCCAGCTTCGTTCGCTGCTGGTGGTTTTGCTAAACCTTTTAAATAGGGAGTAGGGTCGAGTGGTGGATAACCATAAGGCACTGTATCTCCACCAGGTGCATGGTGCATAAGTACTTTACGCGGCCCAGTAGCTCTGTATGCTGCGGAGTAGGCAGTATCATTAATTGATTGGCGGTTGAGGATTTGAAATGGCACTAGATGCAGGTGCATTGTGTGAGCGAATGGCTGTAGATTGATGAAGTTCCACTGCTCAATTGTGTCTACTTGTGGTTGCTCCCTCAATTCTGGGTGGTTGGCTGCTTCATGCCAGTAAACTGCGTTGAGCATCATCGCTAACACCTGAAAGTTAGAGTTCAAAATATCTGTTAGAACCAGGTTGCGCTGTTTTACTGGTTTGGTAGCAATTTTTGTTATCAATGGATTGTTTACTCGCAGCCGTGTGGGAATAGCTTTAGGAACAGCAGCGCCCCGATTCACCGTAAACTGCATGATTTCTGGCATTCTAAAGTAACCCTGGTCAATAACCGTAGCCAAACCTTTGGGATACGGTGCCGCAGCGTCATTTTGCAATACAATCTTATCTCCTGGCAGACTTGTAGAAAAATCGATTAGCACATCAGCTCGTTCACCAGGCCCCAGCAGTAACTTAGACAAATATACTGGAGCGTTCAAGAATCCTCCGTCACAGCCAATTTGAATTAGTTGCTGATTTGAGGACAGTTTCAGCCTGAAGAATCGGGAGTTTGAAGCGTTGACGATGCGGAAACGGTACAAAGTTCGGTCAACATTGAGGTTTGGCCAAGCCTTGCCGTTGACGACAGCAACATCACCGTAAAACTCATGATCCCATTTTGCTGGAAAGGACATCGAACCATCAGAATTGAACGAATGATCTTGTAGTATCAAGGGCACTTCATAGGGCGCTCCAGCAGGGATACCAAGAGGGCCATTGCCACCTATAGGATCGTCCTCATCCCGAATCAGATACATCCCAGCCAGCCCGACTTGGAGGTTCAATGCAGTCATACCAAGGGAATGGTCATGATACCAGAGTGTCCCAGCTTCTTGATTGTTGTTGTAGTTGTACACATTGCTCTGTCCGGGCAGGTATGTGTCTTCTGGATAACCATCGCTGTCAGGTTCAGTATTGCTGCCATGTAAGTGTATGACTGTTCGTGGATTAGTTATGTCCGACGCATTGACACCATGTAAGCTTGTATCGACTGACCCAGCTAATGGATGAGTACCGAGTTTGTTGAATGCCCGAATCCTAACGGGTGTTCCCCTTGTTACCTCGAAAGTGGGGCCAAGATAAGATAATCCGCCGTAACCCCAGGTGGTAAAAGACCCTAAGCTGCTGTGGAACGAGTGTTTACCTGGTGCAATATCTAAGGTACTAGGTGGTGAAATTGGGTATGAAATGGGCAGAGACTCGGTAAATCTTGAGAGTCGAGGCGAGGCTGCATAGGTTCTCTTTGCTTTGAGTACTTCGGGAAGCAGAACTCCTACTCCTAAACCTGCACTCATCGTTAAAAATTGCTTTCTGGTTAACATTTTTGGTTATGTTGTAAAAATTAGCGTTGAGTCTATAAGGTCTTGGACTTATGCAAGAACTGTCTGAAACTTTGATAGGCTTATGATGCTATAGGTTGATTAGCGGATGGCTACGCCCGCCGTTCGCGTAGCGTCTGTCTACGACACGCTGCGCGAACGCAGAGAAGGCATCGCACTTTGTTTACTAACAAAGTATGGTTGTTTTTGTTCGACATCCCTAGCTGCTAAGAGTGTACTCAGGGTGTTAATCATCTGAGTACTTTCCTCTACAACCGAGTTCATTTCTTCTCCCAAAATGCTATAGGTTTTTTTGAACTCCCGAATCAGGCTATCTCGATCGTTCTGAATAACTAATTGCGCCAACCGATTATAAGTGGCTGCTAGTCGTTTAATGGCTTCACGACGCTCTGATGTTGCAAGCATAATATCTACTATTAGAGGTGCAGACTGAGCGAACAAGCGGCCAACTATGTCAATTTCTAGACGGAAAATTGGGCTAGAAAAATCTAAGCTTCGACGGATGTCAATCTCTTCTTCTGCTAGAAAAACACCAAGGCTCAAGGTTTTGAAGTTACGGATTGCTTGAACAGCAATCATCATTTGGTCGTGTTCTTCGGGTGTAGATACAATCAGTTTTCCACCATCATTTTGAATCAAATCCAGAAGCCATCCGAACGCATCGTCACCACGACCAGAACAGACTACAACTTTTTGAGATAAGAACGATTTGATGCCTGGGCCAAACATTGGATGCAAGCTAATCACAGGGCCACTATGCTCCTCAAGCATAGTCTGTAATATTGCAGTTTTAATACTAGCAATGTCAGCTAAAGCAGTAGTTGGAGAAAGGTATTTACTAAGTTTATGAATAACCTCTATTGTATGTTCAATCGGAACGCAGACTAAAACTAAATCTGCTTTTTCTAGCAGTGATTCTGCTTGTTCCCAATCACCGCGATCGAGAATACTGACATAGTGACCGGCGGCTGATAACTTCTGCTGGAAGAAGTGCCCCATCATCCCCCGTCCGCCAACTAGAGTAACCCGTCGTGGCTTGGTTTTAACTGGAGGCGAAAATCTACTAGCAACGGCAGAGGTACAACCTGTAACCAAGTTTTTCCACATCGACTCTGGAACACCAGCCTGCACTAAAG
>NZ_JADEXF010000623.1 GCF_015207245.1 Nostoc cf. edaphicum LEGE 07299 | reverse complement strand
AATACTAACCTTGACTTTGAGATAAAATCTCATATTTATCAAAAGAAAAACAAGATATGAAAAAGCGATTTTCTTATAAAATTATTGGTGCTCAAGTGGATGCACTGTCTATCCTTGACTTAAATTCATTGATTGAAGAATCTATTGAGCAAGATGAAAAATGGATTATTGCTAATCACAACTTACATAGTCTTTATCTCTTCCATAACGATCTAAAAATGCAAGCTTTTTATTCCAAGGCAGAATATACCCATATTGATAGTATGCCTTTAGTATTTATTGGAAAGCTGTTGGGTTTTCCAATTAAACGCGAACAAAGAGTAACCTATGCTGACTGGGTATGTCCTCTGATGGCAGAAGCTGCTACTAAAGGCTGGCGTGTATTCTATTTAGGTTCAAAGCCAGGAGTTGCTGAAAAAGCAGCAAATATTTTATGCCAGAAATTTCCTGGTTTACAGATTGCTTGCGCTCATGGCTATATTGATATAGATAAAGATAGTCAAGAAAATCTCGCCACTGTAGCTGCAATTAATGCTTACAAACCTCATATATTAATGGTGGGAATGGGTATGCCACGCCAAGAATATTGGATTTACGAAAATCTTGAACATCTTCATACCAATACTATTTTGAATAGTGGAGCCTGTATGGACTATATAGCAGGAGCAATACCTACTCCTCCTCGCTGGATGGGAAAGGTGGGATTAGAATGGTTGTATCGCTTGTTGTCTGAACCAAAAAGACTTTGGAGACGTTACTTACTAGAGCCTTGGTTTGTTGCCACATTATTTTTACAAGAAATTTGGAGTATCTCAAGTAAACAAAAAAAAAATAACCTGCTGGTATTTCTAAGTACGAAATTTCACAAGTTCGTAGCGTTATCGAGTTTCTCAAAGCCTTACCAGTAGGTTACTCAATTCGTCACGAATTTATGAAATGTTGTACTAAGGTTTAATGATTAATTAGTCAGTAAGTCTTATTCAACTTTCATAATCGTGAATAGCAAAAAATATTTTTATCTATTTTGCTTAGAAGAATACTTAAAAATACTATAGCAGTTCCCAGCAAAGTGAGGTACATTTTCAAATCTACTAAGCTTGGTAAACAAGATTTGGGTGTACTTCAGTTGCTAAGGAAATACTATATTTACGCCTGAGTGAAGTATTAAATTGATTCCTGAAAAGCCTGGGCTATAGCATTGCGAGCTGGTTTAGATTGCAGGTTCTCATCAAAGGGAAGCGGACGCAGAAATTTCCAGAGACTTGGATTGTTTCTAAAGGTTTTCCTTGGCATCCATTCAGGATGACGTATCCAGGTATGACGGTCGGTAAGTCCCCATGTAATCACAGTATCGACTTTAGCTGCAAAGCACAGGTCAAGATATCGCTTGTAACTATCGGCTACCATTTGGTCTAAGCTTTTGATACTATCGGGTAACGGAGTATCAATGATAATATCTAATTCTGTAATTATTGGTTTCACTTCAAGATCGTTAAGCCGTTTTAAGACCGAATTAAGTCCTTTCTCGTCAAAAGGATATGCAGTAGAAAACCATAGATGTGATTGGAGACCTGCCCCGTCAATTTTAACGCCACTATTCTTCAGATATTCAACCATTTTTAAGAAACGATCTGATTTCCATGTAGCGCCTTCGATGCCGAAATCGTTTAGGTAAAATTTCTTGCTGTTATCAACTGAAGCGGCAATTAAAAATAAGTCTCGAATCAATTCTGGTTTTACCCCTTTACGCAAACCGATTGTTGCATTATCAGTTTCATTTTCACTATCAGCGATAATTTCATTGGCAATATCCCAAGACTTTAAAACGGGACTATTGCGATAATGCCCCATGACTCCTTTAACATGGCGTTCGATCACCTTAAGTGTAGGGGGATAAGGAAGCCAGTCTGGTTTTCCCATGTGCCAGAAAAGGGTATGCCCATGCATGTCTATATTATGCTTTTGGCAGAAATTAGTGATCGCATCTGCTGATTCAAAGGTAAATTGTCCTGGCTGTGGTTCAGTGGCGTCCCATTTTAATTCACCATTCGGTGTCACAATCGAACATTCACGAGCCATGAGACCCGCGTAATCCTTATCTTTGAGCAAAAACTCACTAGAAATTGCTGCACCATAACGCTTTCCTTTGGCGGCAGCTAATTGCCGAAGGGGAGAATTTAAATTTTTACTTGTATAATCTGCTGCAATAGCATTCGTGTTTTGGTCTTGTTTTTGGTTATCCTTTTGTAAAAACCCCATAGTTAATAAGGCAGAAAGGGTTGTGTATCCTGCTCTCCTTAAAAAATTTCTCCGATAAGTCATAAATTACACTTAATAAAAAATCCATTGATTATTATTTTACCGTATAAAAAATATACTGGTTTTTATTTGATCGTTCCATCTCCAGAATTTACGGAGTTTTTCCAAATCAAATCATAGTCTCATACTTAAGTGGCAAAGATGAAAATTGAGAAATATTACATCTAGGGCAAAAATAGATTAAACTATAACGCATGTTCGATTTAGATCAATTAACCGTGCTTTTACATATCAGCAGTAAATATGCTAATGTAATATATAACAATTGTTCGATATAAAGATTCGTAAGTCATGCCTAAGATTGTTGACCATGAGCAATACCGAAAAGAACTGCTTAACAAGTGCTTTGATTTATTTGCTCAAAAAGGCTATGGTTCCATCACTATGCGCCAGATTGCTGAAGGATTAGGGGTTTCTACTGGTACGTTGTACCACTATTTTCCTAGCAAACAAGCTGTATTTGAGCAATTAGCCCAAGAAATATGTGAGCAAGATTTAAGTGCAGCATTGACTGAATTAGAAGGAGCGCAAACATTACAAGAGGGAATGGAAGCACTAGGAAAATATCTAGTGAAAAACGAGGATTACTTCATTAAATGGACTTATATTTGGATTGATTTTTGTCAACATCAAGACTCTAAGGAAATGTTAAGTAATAGTGTTTTTAAGCGGACTAATCAGCGTTATCAGCAGGCTGCCTGCGATTTTGTAGGTATTCAAGATCCGATGTTGGCTTCCTTTGTTTTGAGCTTTGTCAATGGGTTAATTCTAGAAAAGTTATGGGGTGATGAAACAATTGATTTTATGGAACAATGTGCGTTATTAGGCAAAATGCTCACGGCATATTTGCCGCAACATAGGGTAATAGTGAAGAGTTAGATTTGATAACTAAATAGCAAAATATTTATATCTAACAATTATTAATTATCTGATATTTATTGATGGCTAAAAATTAGTTGATATCGCGATTAACTCAGCAGAGAAAATAGTTTTTGAGGAGAGTAAAAAGATGGTTGAAAAGCTATCAAAAAAAGCTTCCAATAAAGGGTTAGTTGCATTAGTAATTGCAGCTACTGTTATTACGGGTGGAATTATTGTTTATGGGATTTCTCAATTTGGGTTAGTTGGTCAAGCTGAGAAATCTGAGCCAGTAGAAACCACGCCCAACATTCAAAAAGTAGCTGCATTAGGACGGCTAGAACCGGAAGCAGAAGTAATTAGCTTGTTTGCGCCCTTAGCATTGGATGGCGATCGCATTGCCAAAATTCTAGTCAAAGAAGGCGATCGCACTCAAGCCGGACAAGTAGTAGCAATTTTAGATGCCCGCGATCGCTTGCAAACTGCTGTACTACAAGCCCAACAACAAGTCAGAGTTGCTCAAGCTAAACT
>NZ_JADEXF010000622.1 GCF_015207245.1 Nostoc cf. edaphicum LEGE 07299 | reverse complement strand
GCAGATACACTTATTAATGTATAACGCCGTTTGTAATCTGCCCAAATTATCCCGCTTTGCGTGGGCGTAGCCAAACCCAAGCGAAGGGTAAAAAAGTTCGTAGTAAGGACTTTAGCTCTGGATTTTTAAGCACTGAAGTGCTTACTACGAACTCATCAAAATACTCACCAATTTTTGGCACGACTTGCGATCGCAGATCATGCTCACTACGGGCTTGATTGATTGCTTCAAAAATGCTGTTGTACGGTCAACAATTTATTCATCCTGAGTAAATACCGAATTGACGAGGCAGTATGTTGCTTTATTGCTGTAACATTTTCAATAGAACCTCTGGGCTGTCCATTTTATCCATGACAACCTCAATAAAAGCAAGTTGGTCATGGTTTTGTTGAGCTGTTTGTAATGCTTTGTCTAACTGGGATTCGGTACTAACTTTAATTCCCCAGCCATTGCCAGCGAAAACCTCAGGGAGCTGATGATAATTCCAAGGTTGAATGTCGTTATAGGGCATACGTTCACCGTGAATATCACGCTCTATAGTATATCCATCATTGTTGAGCAAAAAAATAATCGGTTTTAGATTATAGCGTAAGATGGTTGAAAGTTCTTGTGCAGTCATTTGGAAAGACCCGTCACCAACCAGTAGAATAGAGCGACGTTGTGATGCGGCGATACCTGCGGTGGGCTTCGCCAACGCACAACCAAGTAATGAACCAACAGAGTAACCAATAGATCCCCAAAGTACTTGCCCAACGAAAGTAGCTCCTTTTGGTAAAGGAACGATAGAAGCGCCAAACAAACAAGTTCCAGTCTCAGCAACGATAATGTCATCTTCTTGGAGAAAATGAGCAAATCTATGCCAAAAATACTGCTGCGTAATCGGTGCCGAAGAGCCACCATCGAGAGGCGTTATAAAACCAGCATCTAAATTCTCTGTTGCTGATTTGAAGTTTAGCGTTTGAGGATCGCGGTGCTGCAACCGTTGGCTTAAAGCAGAAAGCACATCTGCCATAGCGACATTGTTGTACAAAGCATGTTTAACTTTTACATAATGCCCATGCACTTCAATAGTTTGGCTGGGATCGAGTTTGGCAGAAAACTTGCCTGTGTTGAAATCAGTCATCAAAGCACCAATAGTTAAAACACAATCTGCCTGCTCAATACGTTTTCTGACAGATTCCTCACTGGCAGCACCATTATATATACCGATGAATTGGGGATGGGTTTCTTCTAGCAATCCTTTTCCCATGTTCATCGTGGCATAAGGATATCCGGTAGCTGTTAGCAGTTCTCGCAATTGTTCATGCAAGTGATAGCGAGCTACACCAATATCAGCAAGAATCACAGGTTGGGAAGCATTTTCCAGTATGTTTACACAGACATCAACTATTTCGGCTATTGTAGCGCCATCACTCTGAAATACAGGGGCTATAAAGAAATCAGACGGTGCAGACACCTCAGCCAGAGCAACATCCATAGGTATGGAAATATAAACAGGTAACTTCTTCAGCAAACAGATACCTAAAACTCTGTCAATTTCCGTTGTTGCATTTTCGTTTGTTAAATATGCTTGAGCCGCCGTTACCTGTTCATACATTCGGGCAAATATTGAGAAATCACCAGTACCAAGCGTATGATGAACAAGTGAACCAAGAGCTTGAATTTTAGTTGCAGGAGCACCAGTAATCGCTACAACAGGAACGTGTTCAGCATAAGCGCCAGCGACACCATTAATAGCACTGAGTTCACCAACACCAAATGTAGTTACTAACGCTGCAATACCATTGAGCCGACCATAACCATCGGCAGCATAGGATGCGTTAAGTTCGTTGCAAGTAGAAATTAACTCGATGCCATTGTGGTTAACAATATAGTCGAGAAACTCCATATTGTAGTCTCCAGCAACGCCAAAGATATGCTTGATGCCGATTTGCTCCAGACGAAGCAATAAGTAGTCGCTAACAGTAAACTTTGCCATTGTCCGAGCCAAAATTTTACCCCTTTAGGGTATGAAAACTTTAACTTAGATGCGTATCTCTGAAGTAAGAGCTAATAGGGAGCAACGCGATTTTGTGAGGTCGGACAAAAAAGGTGCGATCGCTAAATTACTTATTTGGTTTTGATGAGGTTTTGCTATCCAAGTCTCTACTGAGACGCAGTTTCTCTATTTCCTGTTTGAGTTCTTCTATTGTTGCTTGCCGCTGAATCTATAGCGAGTGCCGCAGTTATGATCATTTCTATCAGTTTCTAAATCAAATTCTCAAGAGCTTCAGCCTGTGGCTTGGCTCTTTTGCATGACGATTTGTCAATTTCAAAAATCAAATAGGAGTCCTATATTTTAACTGGCTTAGGCCGAGGAAATTCAGAAGGCGGTTTAAATTTCATGACTGGTACATCCTTAAGCGCCTTCTGCATAAAATCACGCCAGACGGGAGTAACCATACCTCCACCTGTGGCACCACTGGCTAATTGTTTGTTATCATCTCTTCCTACCCAAATAGCAGTTGTTAACTGGGGTACAGAACCAATAAACCAAATGTCCTTTTCGGAAGAAGTTGTACCCGTTTTACCTGCAACTGGTCTATCTAGTGCAGCACCTTTACCAGTACCATCAGTAACTACCGATTGCATCACATCTAATAATGAGGCTGATGCCCAAGGGTCAAGAACTAGCTGAGGTTTAGGAGTATTGTCTAACAATACATTGCCACTACTATCAGTAACACGGGCAATAGCTGTTGGAGGTGATTGCCAGCCATAATTAGCCAAGGTGGCATAAGCACTAGCCATTTCCAGTGGTGTTACACCAATTGCGCCTAATGGTAAAGAACTTACGGCAACCATTGGACTGTTTATCCCCAAGGTACGGCAGGTGTCGATGACTGTATTCATTCCCACAGCTTTGCCAATCTTAACCGCAGGCACATTACGAGATAATGCTAAGGCAGTACGAATCGGCATTGCGCCCATAAAGCCACCATCGTAGTTCCGTGGATAGTACCAACCATCACCATCTTGATAGCTAACTGGAGCATCAATTACCGTTGTACTTGGTGTAAACTTACCACTAGCAAAAGCAGTATAGTAAACAAATGGCTTAAAAGCAGATCCAGGTTGACGCTGCGCTTGAGTTGCCCGGTTAAATTCACTCCTTTTTGAATCTATACCACCCACTAAAGCTTTGATAAAGTGCGTCCGGGGATCGATAGCTACTAAAGCCATTTGATTTTTATGTAAGCCTTGCCCTTCTAGGGTTTTATGCCACTCCTTAATAGCTTCTTCTGCCATTAGTTGGAAGCTGGCATCTACTGTAGTTTGTACCCGCATTCCACCTTTGAGCAAGGCATCACGCCCAAACTTTTTAATTATTTCCTGAGCTACGGTATTGGTTACATAAGGAAGGGCACTACCTTGAAATGACCTGATTTTGCCAAGTTTGATTTCTTGCTGGAGAGCATCATTATATTCTTGCTGGCTAATCCATTTCATTGCCAACATCCGTCCCAGCACTTCTTTTTGTTTTTGTTTTGCCAGTTTCATGTTCACAAACGGGCTAAATTCCTCTGGCGCTTGGATTAAACCCGCCATCATTGCAGATTCGCCCAGAGTCAAATTTGCTGCTGATTTGTCAAAGTAAGTTCGGGCTGCGGTTTGGACACCATAGTTATTGTGACCCCAGTACACTTGATTGAGGTACATTTCTAAAAT
>NZ_JADEXF010000621.1 GCF_015207245.1 Nostoc cf. edaphicum LEGE 07299 | reverse complement strand
ATATCTTGCTGTTCTTTTAATTCAGGTAATTTATTGGGTTCAAAAATCATGATTGACTCATCAGCAGAATCGAGCAACCAACCTAGCTTTGCTCCATTTTGAATAGAAAATGTAATTTTGCGGATAACTCGGTTGGGTGATTGTACCCTTCGGGAACGCGAAGCGCGAACTGGTGAGAGAATTTCGATTATCCAATCTGGGGGAATCTCAAATTTATTTGTAATTTTTCCATTAGGAAGCAATGGAATTCTTTGCCATTCAAACACAGCAATATCTGGTACTATCGAACGACCTTCAAATGTACAGCGTAATTCAGGAAAGGCATAAGCAATTTTTTGCGGTTTAGCAATCTCATTAATAGCTGTGACTAAACTGCTTTGTAAAGTACTGTGTTCTCCTTGCGGCATAGGCTTTTGGTAGATTTGCCCGTTAAAATAATCGCTTGCTGGTTTTGTCTCTGGTAGTTTTAAGAACTCTTCTACACTTAATGCTGTAGTTTGCTGAATAGATAAGGTCATAATTTACAACTTATCAAAGCTTGATTATTTCATTATGATTTGAATTAGTATGAGGCATAACCTCAGCTTACATTCACCCTTGCCATTGCCGCAACTGATTTTGAGCATATTCCCGCACTTCTTCATCTGGGTCATTCTCGGCGCGATCGCGCAACAGTGGTAAAGTCTGGGAATGCTGAGGATACTGTTTAATAATTATTTCCACTGCAATGCGCCGAGGGTTCGTTTCTAAGTTTTCCTTAAGTTCAACGCAGTCATTGATAGCACAGTGGTAGTATGTGTCAAACAAATCAGGTTGATATTTGAAGTGCTTTGCTAATACTTGGATAGCTACATTTCGCACCAACTCTCTGTCATCATCCTGGGCGCGGGTTTGTATGAAAGTTTTAGTTTGAGGGTCATCTTTCTAATTGCTGGCTAACGCTTCTATTGCTGCACTTCGCACATACCAAGTGTCATCATTTTGGGCGCGAGTTTGCAGGATAATTTTGGTTTGGAGGTCATCTTTGTGATTGCTGGCTAATGCTTCTATTGCTGCAAGTCGCACATTCCAAATGTCATCATCTTGGGCGCGAGTTTGGAGGATAGTTTTGGTTTGAGGGTCATCTTTGTAATTGCTGGCTAATGCTTCTATTGCTGCACGTCGCACATCCCAATTATTAGTATCCAAAACGCAATTTTGGAGAAAAGTTTTGGTATGAAAGTCATCTTTGTAATTAATAGCTAATGCTTTAATAGCGGCAAGCCGTATATGCAAATTATTATTATCTTGGGCGCAAGTTTGCAGGAAAATTTTAGTTTGACAATTATCTTTATAATTGCTGGCTAATGCTTCAATAGCTGTACGACTCACATCTATATGTTTATTATCTAGAGCGTGGATTTGCAGTATATTTTTGGTTTGAGGGTCATCTTTGTAGTTACTGGCTAATGCTTTAATGGCTGTAAGTCGGACATACCCACTTTTATCATTCAGGGTGTAATTTTCTAGGAAAGTTTTGGTTTGGGGGTCATCTTGGTAATTACTGACTAATGCTTCGATGGCTGCGCCTCGCACATATTTATCGTTATCATCCAATGCGAAGGTTTGGAAGATGGTTTTGGTTTGGGGGTCATCTTGGTAATTACTAGCTAATGCTTTAATAGCTGCAAATCGCATATATGAATAGTCATCATTTAAGGCAGAAGTTTGCAGAAAAATTTTAGCCTGGGGGTCATCTTGATAATTTTTAGCTAATGCTTGAATAGCTACATATTGCACATACTCATCCTCGTCATCTAAGGCGATGCTTTGCAGGATAGTTTTAGTTTCGGGGTCATCTTTGTAATTGCTGGCTAATGCTTCTATTGCTGCGCTTCGTACATCCAAATCCTCATTATCAAGGATAGTGTTTTGCAGTATATTTTTGGTTTGGGGGTCATCTTTGTAATTGCTGGCTAAGGCTGTAATGGCTGCACTTCGCACATCCCAATTGTCATCATCAAGGATACTGTTTTGCAGAAAACTTTTGGTTTGGGGGTCATCTTTGTAATTGCTGCCTAAGGCTGTAATAGCTGTAATTCGCACATCTAAATTATCATTAGCTTGGGTAACATCTTTGAGGAAAGTTTTGGTACTTGGAGATTCTTGCCAAGTCGTTACAATTGCAGCAGTTGCTTGAGTGCGAATTTGTCGAACTAGCTCAGTTTCTTGATTCTCTTCATAGGATTCATAATAGTACCAGAGGTCATATTTTGTTAAATCTTTCAGCCTGTTCAGTAATTTGTTAGCTATAGGTTCAATTACCTGACGATTTCTCACCTCTGCCAAACACTTAGCTGCTAAAAACAGATTAAAAAACTTAAAAACTGGGCAAAACCAGGAGTCAGGATAAGAAATTCATCTGGAATGGATGAGATTTTACATAGCATTCTTTAACCAGGGGAAATCATTTACCGCTTAAACTACTGGAGGCCAAATTAATGGCAAAAGAACGCCCGCCACTAGAGGAGATGACCTTACGCCAACTACGCAAAGTTGCTAGCGAATATAGCATCTCTCGCTATAGTCGAATGCGTAAATCACAACTACTGGCATCAATACAAGAAGTCCAGCGTAGCAGAACCTTACTCAGTCCATCTCGTTCATTGGAGGCACAAGAAACCGTGGAAGCTGCAAAGTTTGAATTAGGTCAGGAAGATCGTACTGGTGGATCTTTGGCTGATGTTGATGAAGGACTGGCAGATTTGCCTTCTGGTTATGGTGAAAGCCGGATTGTACTGTTACCGCGCGATCCTCAATGGGCTTACACTTACTGGGATGTTCCCAATGAACACAAAGAGGAACTGCGTCGGCAAGGCGGACAACAACTGGCACTACGGATTTATGATGTCACCGACATCGATATCGAATACCAAAGCCCACATAGCATTCAAGAATATCCCGCTGATGAACTAGCTAGAGAATGGTATCTACCAGTTCCAGTTAGCGATCGCGATTATACAATCGATATCGGCTATCGTGCTGCTGATGGTCGCTGGTTAGTACTAGCTCGTTCTAGTAGAGTACACATTCCTCCCGTCTATCCTTCTGACTGGATTGAGGATGTCTTCATCACTGTAAATTTTGAAGAAGATTTACGTGGCAAAACTCAGTACGAACTAGTTCCTCCTGCTAAGAAGATTGCAACTACCGCTAATGGTAATAATGCTGTTGTGAATGGCAACGGCAACCCCATCTACGACGAAATATTTGGTTTAGCAGAATCTGCCGAAGCACTACGGGTTGCTGGTTCTATCTTTGGCTCCCAACAAGGTGCAGCGCGTCCTGAACAAGCTATTAGCTCCTACATTTTCCCATCTGGTGTGGGTATGTGGGCAGTTCCTACCGTGTCTGGTTTAACCGCTTCCGGTGCAGGAATGTCAGGTGTTGGCTTCTCGGCTTCCGCCGTACCAGTACGTCCACGCAAGTTCTGGTTAATTGCCGATGCTGAGTTGATAGTCTACGGTGCAACCGAACCCGATGCTACCGTAACCATTGGTGGCCGTCCAATTCAGCTAAATCCAGATGGAACATTCCGCTTCCAGATGTCCTTCCAAGATGGTTTAATTGACTACCCAATTTTGGCTGTAGCTGCTGATGGTGAGCAAACCCGATCGATTCAGATGAAATTTAACCGTGAGACACCATCTCGGAATACCAACACCAAAGAAGAAGCT
>NZ_JADEXF010000620.1 GCF_015207245.1 Nostoc cf. edaphicum LEGE 07299 | reverse complement strand
CCTCGTAGCTATCGTAGGGGCTTTTGCCGGTAGCGATCGCAGTCGCATATACAAACCCTTTAAATGTCGATCCTGGCTGCCGTTGTGCCTGGGTAACTCGATTAAACTGATTTTTACCAAAGTCTTTTCCCCCAACCATTGCCTTAATTTCACCGTTGCGGGGGTCTATGGCCACCATTGCTGCTTGCTTAAAGTTTTCCCAGCGTCCTTGATTTCGCAATGTTTTTGCAACTGCCTCTTCTGCCACTTTCTGCCAACTTGGGTTGAGCGTGGTTTCTACTACTAAACCCCCACTTTTTAATACATTAGGAGAAACATACTTGGGCAATTCTTTTTGGATGTAGGTGGTAAAGTAGGGTGATTCTACTTGGACTCGCTTGGGTAAACTGCTTTTGAGGGTTAATGGCTCCTGAACTGCTGCTTGCCTTTGCTCTGGCGTAATTATTTTATCTTCTTGCATACGTAGTAATACCAAGTCCCGCCGCCGTTTTGCCGCTTCGGGATTTTTGTCTGGGGCGTATAAGCTAGGAGCGGGAGCTAATCCAGCAATCGTTGCCATTTCTGCGAGGGAAAGTTGATCTGGCGACTTACTAAAGTATACCCAGGCGGCATCTGCGACACCATAAGCGCCAGATCCCAAATAAACCAGATTTAGGTAACGCTCTAAAATCTGATCTTTGGTTAATTCTTGCTCCATTTTTTGAGCAAGGCGGACTTCCTTGAGTTTGCGCCAGATTGTCTGCTCTTGTTTCAAAAACAGAATCCGTGTTAGCTGTTGGGTGATGGTGCTACCACCTTCTACCACACCTTGCGATCGCAAATTATTCAAACCCGCTCTGACAATCCCTTGCGGATCGACTCCGTTGTGTTGCCTAAATCTTCTATCTTCTGAGGCGATGAAAGCTGTTTTTAAATTATCTGGTATTTGTTCTAGCTGTAGCTGTTCTCTGGTCGCTTCACCTTGTTGTTGTAATATTGTGCCATCAGCAGCTTTAATGGTCAGTGTTTGCTCTCGAAACACAGCATTCAACTCAGACTGATCTGGCAAAGTCCGATCTATTAAACTGATGCCGTAGATGAAGGCAAGTATCCCACCACCAACACCCAAACCCGCCCAAAACCAGATGCGGCGATAGAGTGGTCTAGCGCCAGTTGCCCGATTGACCCTCATCCTAGATGGTAAAATTTTCATTTTGCTCAGTAACTGCCTCGTCTGCGCCAGATATGCTGGTGGTAAGCTCTCATTCGTTCCTCCTCGTCCAGAGTCACTCAAATTAGTTGGTCTTCGCTTGAACCAGGAGGTAAGCTTCCCCACGTCAGTTCCTCGCTCAAAGTAGTAAGCAATTATAACCACCATCAATCAACTTTGGGGTTATAGCACTACCATTGTGTTAGTATAATATCCTATAAATAATTAACTGAATTCACTAGAAAATAATGTTTTTTAAATTTGGTTAATTTAGTTTTGTAAAAAATGCGGCAATTTTGATAACTACTGCGAATATAAAAGCTATTGACAAGTATCTGCAAAGACAGCCCGAAAACGGCTTATTTCAGGAAAGTGTAATGTCTACATCAGGCTACGATGAAGCAGAGCTAAGACGAAGCGCCGTTTCTCTTGGTAGTAATATTGGCGATTCCCAGACAATTTTAGAAGCAGCTATAGAGACTTTAGCCCAAACGCCAGGTATTGTTTTAGAAGCTAGATCCCATTGGTATCAAACCAAAGCTGTTGGGCCACCACAGCCAGATTACCTCAACGGCTGCGTCATATTGCATGTAGAAATACTCCCCCAGCAGTTATTAGAAATTTTGTTAGGAATTGAACAACAATTTGGGCGCGTTCGTCAGGAACGCTGGGGGCCACGAACCCTAGATTTGGATTTGTTATTATATGATGACATTACTTTGGATACACCAAATCTCCAGGTTCCCCATCCACGAATGCGGGATCGGGCCTTTGTGTTAGTCCCACTGGCAGAAATTGCTCCAAATTGGATAGAACCAGTTTCCGGGTGTGTTATTAAAGAGCTGCTGAAAGAGGTAGACTGTTCTGATGTACATTTATGGGTGGACAATTAAAATTACCATCCTTAAAAGCAGAAGAACACTGATTTTGCCTCTGTATTCACAGATAATCAGATTTTACTATGCCATTAGGTAGAGAATTACCACAACTGCTGAGACAACGCCTGTTTCATAAAGGACGCAAGTTTGATTTTGAAGTTAATCGCTTGCGTTTGCCGAATAAATCGGAAGGAGAATGGGAATGTATTCGTCACCCTGGCGGTGCTTTAGCTGTACCAGTGACAGCGGAAGGTAAACTTATACTGGTGCGTCAGTACCGTTTTGCGATTCAGGGGCGGATATTAGAATTTCCGGCGGGGACATTGGAAGGAACTGAAGAGCCTTTAGAAACAATACAGCGTGAAATTGCCGAAGAAACTGGCTATAGTGCCCAAAAATGGGACAAATTAGGCGAATTTTTCCTAGCTCCTGGCTATTCTGATGAAATTATCTATGCTTTTCTGGCGCGAGATTTAGAAAAGCTGGAGACACCACCACCACAAGATGGAGACGAAGATATCGAAACTGTGTTTATGACTCCTGAAGAATTAGAAAAAGCTATTCTGGAGGGAGAGCCGATAGATGCTAAATCAGTTTCTAGCTTTTTTCTGGCGCGTCCGTTTTTAATTTAATACCCTTATGCTGCTAGAGTTAGCGGTTGCAGATGCCTACGGTGCAGGTTTTGAATATGCAGACGAAATGATCGTTAACAATGATTTGAGTCGATACGTTGAACATCCGCGTTTTCGACTCAATCCTGGCAGCTATACCGACGACACCCAGATGAGTATTGCCATTGCGGAAGTGATTGTCGCTCAAGCACCGTGGACGCCAGAAGTTTTAGCCGATAGTTTTGTTAGAGCCTTCAAACGCGATGAGAGAGAAGGTTATTCCCGAAGCTTCTACCATTTTCTGGGAGAAATTCAGGATGGGGAAGAGTTTTTAACCAAAATTAACCCTGATAGTGACAAAAGCGGGGGAGCAATGCGTGCAGCCCCCATTGGCATCTACTCTACACCAGAAAAAGTGATTGAGGCGGCAACAATTCAAGCGGCAATTACCCACAATACATCTGATGGGATCAATGCTGCCGTTGCGGCTGCCTTAATGTCACATTATTTTATCTATCGACTGGGAGAAAAACGCAAATTAGGACGGTTTCTGGAAGGTTATGTATCTGGAGAGTGGAATAAACCGTGGGAAGGTAAAGTCAAGTCCAAAGGCTGGATGAGTGTCAGAGCAGCGATTACTGCGGTGATGCGAAATGACAGCATGAGCGAACTTTTACAAGATTGTATCGCTTTTACTGGGGATGTAGATACAGTAGCTGCAATCGCCTTGGCTGCTGGTTCCTGTAGCGAAGAAATCACTCAAGACATTCCCAATCATCTTGTCACAGCGTTAGAAAATGGAGCTTACGGTAGAGATTACCTCATCGAACTGGATAAGCAGTTAATGAGTTTGGTGGGTAAAAAGATCGGTTAAATCTAATAGATAAGAGTAGGGCTAAGTAATTTGAATTTTCTAATTTTGGAGCGAGTTGAGTTCAGATGCTCAAAAGGCTATATTTTAGTGTTTAATTTTAAGTTAGATAATCGAAAGCATATTTTAAGCCAAATTGATGAATCATACTCTAGCTTCTACTTTAGGA
>NZ_JADEXF010000619.1 GCF_015207245.1 Nostoc cf. edaphicum LEGE 07299 | reverse complement strand
CCTGAGCCGTTTCGCGCTGGAAGTTAGCACCTTCTTCTGTGGTAGCATACAAAGGCGGTAGCCGATTGAGAGCGTAAGCGGCAATATCTCCCACATCTAAAGAACTTTCGCTGGTGGCTTCAATTTCTGCGACTCGTGCGATCGCTTCTGTCAGCACCAATTCTTCCATAACGTTAATGAATTGTTTGCGAGGTACCGCCACTACCTCACCAGTCAATAGCGCACCCATAAGCCGATCCAACGCCATATACTCTTCAATTGAGAGTTCCGAGGCGTTATCACAGATTCTACCGACTTCTGCTTCCATTGCTGGTGTCAAATAACCATCCTGGAGAGCTTGTTCTACAATTTTTTCGATACTCATAACGCTTATCATCATTTATGTTGGCAAAGCTTGGTAGGGACGGTATCAATCCAATTTATTTTGCGTAATTCTCAGCAAAAAATACACAAATTATGCAAAGACAAGATTAATTCTGCCTCTACTAGTTAACAACCTTAGTTCGCCAAGGTGTTGGATCAACAGATTGTCCGTTGACATATAGACCCCAGTGTAAATGCGGCCCCGTAGAAGCCCCTGTTGAGCCTACTGCACCAATTAGTTGACCAGCTTTCACAAAATCACCTTCTTTAACGTTAATACGACTCAGGTGCATGAAAATACTGGTTACTCCTTGACCGTGGTCAATGCCAACTACGTTACCGTGTATCCGAAACCCTTGGGATACCCTACCTACCAAAGCAACTCGCCCAGCGGCTGGGGCAATTACCGGTGAACCGGCAGCACCAGCGTAGTCAAGACCACGATGATAGTAGTCTTTTGCAAATGTACCATTATAGTAGCGACGTACACCATAGGTTGTACTCATCCGCCCTGCATTTGGCTTCAGGAATACTCCATTCCAATACTTTTCTGGTGTTTGTAGCGCCTTAAAAGCTGCCACACGTTTAAGTTCATACTCTGTGGCATCCACTCCAGCTTTACCAGGTGGCAAAGTAATACGTTGTACGGGGAATTTGCGATTCAGCACATTCACTGCTAAGTTTTGCACTTGACCATCCCCTGCAACCCGAAGTGTTCTAGTTCCAGCTTTTTCTAATGGAGTTGTAGGAACAAAAGCCCGATACTGATTGGGCGCAATTTCAAAGGCTGGGTATGTATTCTTTCCACTGACTACTGTTGGTTTTGTACTATTCTCTGGATTATCTAGATTAATCTGTATCGAGAGTGTATCCCCTAATTTCGGATTAGTTGGAATCACCTTTACTTGCAAAGCATCTACAGGTAATGCCAAGGCGATCGGGAGAACAGCAAATATTCCCTTTAACACATTGATTGCACAGTAATTGGCTGTCAAAGCTTTGACATCAAAACTGAGCAACTTTTTGTTTGAACTACTAGCGCTATTCTCAATAATCATAGAACTACAAAAAAACCCTTGCTTGTATTGGAAAATAGATTAGCTTATTATCGCTAGTGTTTCCTGTTGAAAGTCAATGTTATTGACAACCATAAATTTTCGGAAATTCTCCAGGTATTTATGGATTGCAAGGGCGAATCATTTTATCTGTAATTTTAGGAAATTGGTCTTGACTCTAATAACCAAGGCGTATGACATTGGCAATGAGCATAAAATTTAACTGTGATTACATAAATAATACTTGAAGGAAATCTTGGAATCAACTGGACACTTTTTCAACTGGACACTAATATCACATTGTTAGGTTGAAATCGGTATGGGGAAATTACTTAAACTAGGTAAGTAAGTCAGTGAAGATAAATTAAACTATATACATACCATTCGAAAATATTTTAAAATTTACTGACGAATAGCGGTTTAGTCGCCAAAAAACTATGATATTGAGGGAATAAATGTGAGTTTGCCAGTCCACACTTCAGATTTACTTTATAAATCAACCCTGAATCAGGGAATACGCTCATTAACTTTAGGCTGATAGTATTACTTTTGACTTGAGTATGCCATCTTCCACCTGCACTATGCGATCGGCAATGTCTAGGATGCGATTGTCATGAGTAACCATCAAGATGGTACAGCCTTGTTCTTTTGCTAGTTTTTGCATGAGATTGACTACATCTCGTCCTGATTGACTGTCAAGGGCGGCGGTGGGTTCATCCGCGAGGATTATTTGAGGATGACTGACTAAAGCACGAGCGATCGCTACTCTTTGTTTTTGTCCTCCAGACAGTTGATCAGGGTAATAATGCAAATGATTTCCTAATCCTACTTGCTCTAACATTTGGGCTGATCTAGCTCGCATTTTTTTTAACCCAAGATGTTTATGCAATTCTAAAGCCATTTTGACGTTTTGGAGTGCCGTTAAACTACCATGCAAGTTATGTCCTTGGAAAATATAACCGTTATAGCGTCGTGCTTGCACTAGTTCTTCAGCACTAGCACCACAAAGTTCTCGTCCCAACACTCGCAAACTACCAGATTGAGCAGAACGCAACCCACCCACTAAAGTCAGTAAGGTAGTCTTTCCAGAACCAGAGGGCCCAGTCATGATAATAATTTCACCAGCGTTAATCTCTAAGTTGATGTTACATAAAACTTGCTTGCGGAGTGAGGCGTGACCAAAGTGGTGGTCGAGATTTTTAACAGAGATGACAGGTTGACTAGTCATAAATAGATCGATTACTCGTGACGATCGTCATTGGTCATTTGTCCTTTGTCCTTTGCAAATGACCAATGACAAATTTAAAACATATCAGCGGGATCGGTGGCTTGAAGTTTGCGGGTAGCGATCGCACCAGAAATTGTACACATAATGATGGTCAGTACTAATACCTGCAATGCCCGAATCGCAGTCATATACATGGGCAAATTTGTAGCACTGCGAGTCAGTTGATAAAGCACTAAGGACACTCCCAATCCGGGGAAGAAGCCCAGTGCTGCCAAGATCAACGATTCTTCAAGCACCACACCTAGCAGGTAGTAATTGCGATATCCCATTGCTTTGAAGGTGGCGTATTCTCGAACATGGGCATTAACATCGTTAGAGAGGACTTGATAGACGATGATTACGCCTACCACAAATCCCATCGATACACCTAGACTGAAAATAAAGCCAATTGGGGAATTTGTTCTCCAAAAGTTATTCTCAAATTCAATAAATTCGGCGTGGGTTAATACTCTGACATCATCTCTGAGGTAGGCTTTGAGCATTGCTGCTACTTTTTTCGGTTCATAGCCTGGTTTCAGAAGAATCAAACCTAGACTGACACTGCTAGACTGTCGCCCAGAAAATAGCCGCAAAAAGTTTTGATCGCTGGTAATCAGGTTCCCATCAAAGCCAAAGGAAGCCCCGACTTGGAATAAGCCACTAATGGTAATTGTGCGCCGTTCTATTTCAGTAGTCAGGATTTTACCTTGGTCAATTTGAGCGATCGCTTTTTGATAATCTCCTCTTGCACCACGATCGAACAACACCGTATCCGGCATTTTGAGCGCTTGTAATTGCTGGTTAACATCTGGTAAGTCAAAAGCTGGTTTGTCTGGATTAAAGCCGATAACTAACACCCCTGTTTCACGGTGTGTTTGGGGATTCTTCCAGATTGTGTTGTTAAAATACATTGGTTCTGCCGACTTTACCCCTGGTATATCCATTGCTTGGTAAAGTCGCCGCCGAGAAAATGTAGACAAGCTTGGCAAGTTACGGGCTTGGGGGCTGGTTAAAACAATGTCTGCTTGCAAACTG
>NZ_JADEXF010000618.1 GCF_015207245.1 Nostoc cf. edaphicum LEGE 07299 | reverse complement strand
AGAGACAGAGATAAACCTACGGCTTCTTTAGACGTAAACATCGGGAACAGCGATCGCTACTACAGCAAAAACAATGGCAACTAGAGCCAATTTCCAGATGTAGTAATCAGGAAAATTGTGGTTTAAAGAATAAAATGTCCGCAAAAGGATTGCTGAAATGCTTATTATTGCGTTGTGCAGGAACTAGAGCGATCGCTCAAATGACAGTTGCAAACTTAATTGCATTCAAATAGTATCAGACTCGTTTAAATGTTAAGTTCTGACTTGGGGGCACTTGATGTAAAAACAATCACGTTATTCTTTAAGTCACACAGTGATTTGTAACTGTAAATCTGCTTTGCTTTCCCCTATATGCCACGAAGGAAGAGGAATAGGAATAGGTATAAGCTGTATTGGCTCTACTGTAGACTGATTAATGTCCACCTTCACGCCCACCTTAACTGCTTGAACCTTACTTACACTTATTGTTTCTACTAGAGTTTTTTCACGGACTAGTTGTTGAGGCTTACTTGTAATTAGTGTTCCTCCTAGAATTTTTTCAGCCTGCACAGATGTGATGTCCTGCTCAACAATTGATTCAATATAGTCTAAATCCAGGATTTTCATTTTTAAGGAATAATGCATAGTAATCACCCAATTGATTGTTTTTCCTTAGAGGTAAAATCACCTCTATTTAATAACCCAAGTTGCAGCATAAATTTTTCTGCAAATTATGCCATTTATTCACAAAACTTTATAATTTTTGCTGTCCAAACTGCACACAAAGGCTCGATCATTTCTGTTATTAAGGGAAATTCATCAAATGACTGAAAACTTACGCGGTTCGTGCTGGCTTAGGTTAATGATTTCTTTAGCTCTTAGTGGCATATACCTCAATACTGGAGATTGCACCTTTGCTCAAATTACGCCTGATGGCACTTTACCGAATAATTCCACTGTCAAATTAGAGGGGAATACTAGAATTATTGAAGGAGGAACTCAAGCTGGAAGTAATCTTTTCCATAGTTTTGAGCAGTTTTCTGTACCCGGTGGCACTCAGGCTGACTTCAACAACGCTTTAGATATTCAAAATATTATCAGCCGTGTTACAGGTAGTTCTGTTTCTATAATTGAGGGTCTGATTAAAGCCAATGGCTCTGCTAATTTGTTTTTTCTCAATCCCAATGGAATTATTTTTGGTCCTAATGCTCAATTGGATATCAAGGGTTCTTTGATCGCAACTACAGCAAACGGTCTCAAATTTGCAGATGGCGCTCTGTTTAGCGCATTTCCTCCCCAAAGCACACCTCTACTAACAGTAAATGTTCCCATTGGCTTGCAATTTGAGGGAACAGCAGGAAGTATTCGTGTAGAAGGATCTGACCTAAAAGTACAACCTAGTAAAACTTTAGCACTCGTGGGCGGTAAGGTGACGTTGCAGGGAGGTGAACGAGCAGCTTTAGAACCACGACAACCAAATTTGGCAGTTCCAGGAGGACGGATTGAGCTAGGTAGTGTGGCTGGTGTTGGAGAAGTGAGCTTGAACCAGCAAGACAATCATTGGGTATTGGGGTACGCCTCTGTAAATAATTTTGGCGATATTGGATTGGAAGATGGAGTGTATCTTGATGTTAGCGGTGCTGGGGGTGGTGATGTTCAGATTCAGAGCAATAATTTGGCTTTAACTCAAGGCTCATGGATTTATGCCGACACACAAGGTACAGAAGCTGGTGGAGAGGTGCTTGTCCACACAAAAAATACGGTGACTCTCACTGAAGGTTCGCAGATTACAGCCGATGTTTATCCTCCAGAAGCAATAGGAACCGGAGGAAATGTGACGATTCAAACCGGACAGTTAAGTATTCAGGGGGATAGGTCAAGGATAAGAACTGGTACCTTAGGCAAGGGACAGGGGGGAAATTTGACTGTAACCGCCACTGATTCCGTGGAACTAACAGGAATAACAAATAGCGGTTTGTTTACTGAAACTCAAGGTGCTGGAAATGCTGGAAACTTGATAATTACTACTCGAAGGTTAAGTTCTCAGAATGGAGCGCGAGTATCAACTTCTACTTCAGGTGAGGGACAGGGAGGAAAGTTGACTGTAACCGCCACCAATTCCGTGGAACTAATTGATGCTAATAGCGGCTTGTTTACTCAAACTCAAGGTGCTGGAGATGCTGGAAACTTGACAATTACCACTCGAAGGTTAAGTTCTCAGAATGGAGCGCGAGTATCAACTTCTACTCTAGGCGAGGGACAGGGGGGAAATTTGACTGTAACCACCACCGATTCCGTGGAAGTTATTGGTGTTGGTAGCGGCTTGTTTACTGAAACTTCAGGTGCTAAAGGCGCTGGAAACTTGACAATTGATACCAGACGCTTGATTGTCCAAGATGGAGCGCAAGTATCAACTTCTACTACTAAAGGCAAGGGGCAGGGGGGAAATTTATTTGTGGCTGCTAGCGATTTGGTGGAATTACAAGGAACAGGAATATCAATAGATGGGCAGCAATTCCCTAGTTTTTTATCTACTCAGACTGACAATGTTGGTGATGCTGGTAATTTGACGATTAAGACTAGGCAGTTAATTGTGGGAAATGGCGCACAGATAGTTACTGGTACTCGAGGTCAAGGAAAAGGTGGACAGATAGAAATTAATGCAACTGAAGCTGTTAATGTTTTTGGATTTGCCATTAATAAAACAGCAAGTGGGTTATTTTCACGTACCAATCAAGGGGGGCAAGGGGGAAACATCATTATTAATACCAATGCTTTTCGGGTAGCAGATAATGGGGTTATAGATGCCCGCACTCTAGGTGAGGGAAATGCTGGCAATATCACGGTGAACGCGAATACTTTGGAAGCGGTTAATGGTGGACAAATCCTTGCTAATGCTTTCACAGGCAGCAGTGGCTTTGCAGGTAATATCACAGTTAATGCTACTGATCGGGTGACTATATCTGGCAGTGCTCCCTTGAAACGGTTTGTCCGAATTCGTGGGAGTCTTGTTGAGGATGAGTCTCTTAACAGTGGCTTGTTTGTTCGCTCTCAAGGGTCGGGGAGTGCAGGCAACCTTCAGCTAGGATCTCCTTTCATTCGCTTAGATAACGGAGGGGAAATTACTGCTGAAACCGCATCCGGTAATGGTGGTAATATTACACTCCACGACCTAGATTTATTGTTACTAAGCGGCAATAGTCAGATATCTGCTACCGCAGGCACTAATCAACAGGGTGGAAATGGCGGTAATATCATCATCAATGCTCCTGACGGCTTTATCGTTGCTAAACCAGATGAAAACAGCGACATCACCGCCAATGCCTACAATGGTAATGGGGGAACAGTCACAATCAACGCTACTAAGATTTTTGGAATTGCCTCACTAACTAGCGAAGACCTTAAAAGGTTGCGCCCTAACGATCCAAACCCAGACCCGCGTAAACTTCAGACAAATGATATTACAGCAATTTCCCAAACAAGACCTGATTTAAACGGCATTGTAGAAATCAACACGCTCAATGTTGACCCCTATCAAGGATTAATTAACTTACCAGCCGTCCCAGTTACTAGTCAAGTGTCGCAAGTCTGTCAAGGCCGTACAGCACAAAATGAAAGTAGTTTTACGATCGCCGGACGCGGTGGCTTACCACCCAATCCCAGAAGCCAACCCCTCACTCCTGATGCAGTTCAACTAGATTGGGTAACTCTCAACCCAAAGGCTGAAAACCACTTTAGTAC
>NZ_JADEXF010000617.1 GCF_015207245.1 Nostoc cf. edaphicum LEGE 07299 | reverse complement strand
CTATTAGACATCTTCAGAAATTAAATATGCGTTATCTTATCCAGAACCGTTATAGAGACATAGCAGTGCTACGCGTCTTTTTCACCAGATGTCTAGGGCGAAAGTTTACCTACCTTATCCCGCATTTCTCACAAGCTGCTTTGCGTATAAGTAATAAGTAATAACTATTGACTGATTACATAAAATATGATATTTTGTATTGCTATCTAAGAAAAATCATATATAAACGTGAATATCTCTCCATCTCTCAAAAAACCGCGTGTCTCATGGCAGGCGGTTTTCTCACTGTTGATATTTGTGTTCATGTACCTGCCTATACTGGTACTTGGCTTTTATAGCTTCAATAAGTCGCCTTACAGTGCAACTTGGCAAGGATTTACTCTCGATTGGTATCGCAAGTTGTTCAGTGACGATCGCATCTTATCAGCTTTGCAAAACAGTATGATAGTTGCAGGTTGTGCTGTGGCAATTTCCGCAGTGCTGGGAACCTTGATGGCGGTTGGGTTGGCGCGTTACGAATTTCCTGGTAAGAAATTGTATCGGGGTATTGCTTACCTACCATTGATTATTCCCGATATTGCGATCGCAGTGGCTACCCTAGTATGTCTAGCAGCCTTTGCAATACCTTTGAGTTTGTGGACGATAGTTGCAGCCCATGTGGTGTTTTGTCTGGCTTATGTCGGGCTTGTGGTTGCTTCTCGGCTGACTAATTTAGATCCGCATTTAGAAGAAGCAGCACTAGATTTAGGTGCTACACCAACCCAAGCTTTCATCAAAGTATTGTTACCTCAATTAATGCCTGGGATTGTCGCTGGTTGTCTCTTAGCTTTTGTCCTCAGCTTAGATGACTTTCTCATTGCTAGTTTTACTGCTGGTAGCGGTTATAACACCCTGCCAATGGAAATTTTTAGCCGCATTAGAAGCGGAGTTAAACCTGATATTAATGCTCTGAGTGTAATGTTAATTTTAGTATCTGCGATCGTTGCCCTTGTAGCTGAATTAATTCGCGCTTCTGGAGAAAATAAAAGTTTTAAATAAGAGTCGCAATTGGCAATAAAAGTTATAGGTAGGTGGTTTAGTTCTTCGTGAACTTTTTTAGATAGCGAACAACAGTTATATTAAAATGTGGCTGCATTAAGGCAAGTCTGACGTCCCAATATTATGGCAATCTGTCATACTTTCTGCTAACACAATGTCACAGTATAGATAAGTAAATAAATATAATTTATTCATCCTTATGCCCTGGTGTGAGAGGATATTTTAAAAGTGGTCATTTGTAATTTTAGGCACTTCTAGATCCCCCCTAACCCCCCTTCAAAAGAGGAGAACCGGAATCAAAGTCCCCCTTTTTAAGGGGGATTTAGGGGGATCTAAAATGTTTTGTTACCGACCAAAGAACTTTTAAAACATCCTCTAAAAGATAGTTTTAAGCACATAAATAAACTTCCGTGTTCGCTTCTCTACATAACTGTTTTCAATTAGATAATATTGGGGCTAACTTTGGAGAAGATGCTATTTCCCCCTCATTATGCAAATCTGCCAAAATCCCAATTGCTCAAATCCATTCAACTCTGATAGCAATAAATTTTGCGTGAGTTGCGGACAAAGCAACTTTGGCAAACTTCTCAGAAACCGTTACCGCGTATTAAGACTCTTAGGTGAAGGTGGATTTAGTAAAACATATTCTACAGAAGATGTAGACAGACTAAATGCCCCTTGCGTCATCAAGCAATTTTTCCCGCAGTTCCAGGGAACAGGACAACGCACTAAAGCCGCAGAATTTTTCAAAGAAGAGGCTTTTCGGTTGTATGAACTGGGAGAAAATCATACCCAAATTCCCAGATTACTAGCTTATTTTGAACAAGGTACTAGCTTGTATCTCGTACAAGAATTTATTCAAGGAAAAACTCTCTTACAAGAAGTTCAGCAGAAAATTTATGGCGAACAACAAATTTGGGAACTTTTAGCTGATTTATTGCCAGTACTGCAATTCATTCATACTCATAATGTTATTCATCGAGATATCAAACCAGAAAATATCATCCGCCGTGCAAGTGATGAAAAACCCGTTTTAATTGACTTTGGCGGTGCTAAACAGGTAACACAAACCAGTATAGGAAGACAAGCTACGGTAATTTATACCCTTGGCTATGCCCCAACAGAACAAATGGCTGGATTTGCTTGTCACGGCAGTGATTTGTATGCTTTGGGTGTAACTTGTGTGCGTCTTTTAACTCAATGTTTGCCCTTGCAGGATGCTTCTGGACAGATTAATGACCCTATTTATGATGCCATGAATGCTAAATGGTTGTGGCGCGAACATTTACAGAAAAAAGGTATTACTATCAGCGACGAATTAGGAAAAATTTTAGATAAATTACTCAAACATCTACCGAGTGAAAGGTATCAAACAGCAGTAGAAGTCATCAACGATTTGAAGTTTGCCACATCGAACATTGAACCTGTTGCCTTAAAAATTGTTTCGATGCCTCAACCTATATTATTGCCGCTACCACAAAAAGTAATCGTACCATTACCCTCATTAGAAACCTTTGAATTTGACGTAGTGACAGTAGACACAGGTGGTAGAGAAGTAAACCGCATGAACTGTAATGCCAACTTCTTTGCCGAAGAATTGAGTAAATCTGTCACATTAGAAATGGTATCAATTCCTGGTGGTACTTACATGATGGGTTCACCAGAATTTGAAGGAGATGCTGACGAACGTCCACGACATCAAGTTATCGTTGAACCATTTTTCATGGGGAAATTTCCTGTAACTCAAGCACAGTGGAGAGTAGTAGCAGCTTTACCCAAAGTCAAACAAGCTTTAAATCCCCATCCATCGAAATTCAAAGGTCTAGATAGACCAGTGGAAAATGTATCTTGGTATGAGGCTGTAGAATTCTGTCTCAGGCTATCAGAAAAAACTGGACGCGACTATCGTTTACCGAGTGAAGCTGAATGGGAGTATGCTTGTCGGGCTGGAACTACAACATCCTTCCACTTTGGCGAAACCATTACCTCTGAGTTAGTCAGCTGCACTATGGAACCAAAAAGTAAATTCCGTAAAGAAACAACAAACGTCGGTAGTTTTGAAGTCGCCAACGCCTTTGGATTGTACGATATGCACGGGTTAGTTTGGGAATGGTGCGCTGATTCGTGGCACAACAATTACAACGACGCACCCTTAGATGGAACAGCTTGGGAAGTTGGCGGCGATATAAATCGTCGGGTGCTACGCGGTGGTTCTTGGAGTTTTAGTGCAGAACTTTGTCGCAGTGCTAGCCGTAGCTGGAATGAGTCAGACGGTGGACTGAGGGTTTGTGGCTTTAGAGTAGTATTTTCTGTAGAGGAGATTATTTAGTAATTTAATACCAGGCTATATAAATTATGAATAACAGAATTGAGAAAGGTGACATAGTAATTATAAATAAAAGTGGAAAACATTACCAGCAAGTGGGTCAAGTTAGTGAGGTTGATTACAATATTTTCTTTGTAAAAATAGTCTTAGTAAAGTTAGGTAATCAAGAAGAAGCCTTTGAACAAAAAGATTTACAATTAAAAACTAAAAAGCCGAGTATACAAGAAGTTATTATATCAATAGACAAAATTTTAGAACAAGTCGATCGGATTTCCCACTTGCCGACACAAGAGAAAGTAGAGTTACCTAACCGTTTGAAATATCTGAAATTAGATATTCCTAAACTAGATAAGCAAA
>NZ_JADEXF010000616.1 GCF_015207245.1 Nostoc cf. edaphicum LEGE 07299 | reverse complement strand
GTACACTGTAGCTTTTTAAGGGGGGAACCGGAATCAAAGTCCCCCAATTTATCGGGGGATTTAGGGAAATCTAGAACGTTTTGTTACCGAGAAGAAAACTTTTCAAACATCCTCTAAGTTTCACTGTGGTTAACCCAGACACAACAGCAGAGGTGCAGAGAACATAGACTAGATGTCTTTAATTTATGTACAATTATTGTTCATTAGCCAGCAAGAACGCAAAAGTGCGATCGCTTCTTCTTTTTGTTTGGCTTCGACTTCGATCCACGGTGCTTGGTGGTAGACGTTAGGCATATCGGTAATCAAGTCGCTGTGTTTTCTGTCATTGAAAGCTTGCTCACCATTGGAAATATGGACTAATTGCCAATCTGGATTTTTCCAAGTTTCTCGCGCTGCGTAAAACATGGATGCTACACTCGGATGATCGTAGCTATCCAAATTTTCGTGGCAAATATGGTGATGGGCATCAAATACCATCGGCACACTAGCTTGCTGACATACTGCTAAAATTTCATCGGCACTATAGGCGTATTCATCGTTTTCTAGAGTCAAGCGGCTTTTGATGTTTTCTGGTAGTTCGGAAATTACTTTTACTAGTTGTTCAGCCCGTTGAGATTTGCCACCATGAATATTCATCAATGACCAAGGCGATCGCGGTAATCCCAGTAAGTCAAGTATCCGTGCATGTCCTGCTAAATTATTGATACTTGCCTGTACCACTTCAGGGGAATCAGAACTTAGCACTACATATTGATCTGGATGCAACACCATTCTGATGTTCAATGCATTTGCTCGTTCACCAATTGCTGCTAACTCAGCGCTCATTGCTTCTAATATATTTGCGCCGATTTTGTCTTCTAAGTCACTTAGGGGAAATAAATTAGAAGACATCCGATAAAGCTGAATTTTATTCTGCTGACAAAAGGAGAGGGCATCATGTAAGCGTTGTAAATTATGCCGATACAGTTCACTTAGGGCACTTTCGCGATCGCTAAGGGAAAGTTTTAAGTATCGGGTGCGTGTCATTGTCCGAAAGCGCACTTGTTTGTCCGAGGTGATGCAAACTAGCCCTAAAGAGGGCAGTGTACTTTTTTGGCACTGCTGTGCATTAGGTAAATTTTGAAACTCGATTACGCTCATTAACTAATACTAACTGATACTTGTTTTAAGCTCTTCTTTAATTTAAACAAGTTCTCCCACTGGTTTACGAATACCTAAAGAATGAATTTATAAGCCTTACAGGATGTTTTAAAATGTCTTTACTTATGTCGTTGTTGATGCCATTGCCAAGCATGGGCGATAATTTCGTTCAGATTAGGATACTCTGGATGCCAGCCCAATATTTTAGTTGCTTTGTCGCTGCTGCCAACTAAAATAGGAGGGTCGCCTGGTCTGCGATCGCGTTCTTCTATTTTAATTTCTTTGCCTGTTATCTCTTTAGCAGTTTCTATCACTTCTCTGACTGAAAAACCACTGCCATTTCCTAGATTAAATACTTCACTCTCTCCTTCTTTAAGCAGATATTCCAAACCTAAAATATGGGCTTGTGCCAAGTCAGTCACATGAATATAATCGCGGATACAAGTGCCATCTGGGGTAGGGTAATCAGTGCCGAAAATCAAAATCGATTCGCGCTTACCAAAAGCAGTTAGTAGTACTAATGGTATGAGATGAGTTTCAGGTTCGTGGTCTTCACCCAGCAACCCATTAGGGTCAGCACCTGCGGCATTAAAGTAACGGAAACGTACTGACTTTAAATTGTAGGCTGTATCAAAATCAGATAGAATTCTTTCTACCATCCACTTGCTAGTAGCATAGGGACTAATGGGATCTTGCGGATGTTCTTCCGTAAGGGGAACGAACTTTGGTACACCATAAAGAGCGCAAGTAGAAGAAAAGATAAATTTGTTAACTGATGCAGCAATCATTGCTTCTAAAAGTGTCAGAGTGCCTGCAACATTATTTTGGTAATATTTAGCTGGATGGGTGACAGATTCACCTACTGCAATATAAGCAGCAAAATGCATAACCGCAGTTATATTGTGAGTTGAAAATATGTCATCGAGAAGAGAGCGATCGCTCATATCTCCAACAATCAATTTTACCTGCAAAACTTCTTCTACAAGTTCTCGGTGTCCGTTCGACAGATTATCTAAAACGATTACTTCATAACCTGCGTTTTTCAGAGCTAATACAGCATGGGAGCCAATGTATCCGGCTCCTCCCGTTACTAAAATAGTTGACATAATTTTGCGATGGGAAATTGGGAATGGGGCATTGGGCATTGGGCACAAGAGGCAAAGGTGCAAAGGGGCAGAGGGGTAAAATTGACTGCAACTTCTCCCCTGCTCCCCTTAAAATTAGATTGTCAGCCAGACCACTAATTTCTTTCTTCCAAGTAGCGAGAAATTGCGCTGTCAAGGTTTGGCATTAATTCACCTCGATTGCTGCCAAGAACGCTGTAAGCTGGGCGGGGAGCAATCCAACCAAGTTCTTGCGTAGGACGAGCAATTAGACTGCTGACACTCACACCTGCTTTTTTCGCCGCCAATCGGGCTAAGTCAGACCAAGCTACAGCACTTTTGTTAGCCAAATGCCACAAACCTTTCTCGCCATCAATCAATAAATCAAGGCTGGTATGGACAAGATCGGGTACATAAGTAGGCGAGACGATCGCATCTTCGGCTGCCACAAAAGTATTACCAGCAGCTAACTGTCGTAGGGCGATCGTGACAAAGTTGTAATCATCCCACGGGCCGAAAAATGCGCTAGTGCGAATCATTAGCGATGCTGGATGAGCCTGTAATACTAGCTTTTCTGCCAAAACTTTGCTGCATCCATATACATTGAGAGGCGCAACGTTATCAGTTTCGACATAAGGATTAGACTCAGCACCATCGAATACCAAATCTGAAGAGAAAGTTAGCAGCCCCACATTATGTTGAGCGCAAGCAGCAGCTAAAATCGCTGCCCCTTCAGCGTTTACCTTTAAACAAACATCGGGTTCGCGTTCGGCATCGTCCACCCGCACATATCCCGCAGCGTTCACAACTGCCCACGGTTGCAACTCAGTAAGTACTTTATTGACGGAAGCAGGATTAGCAATATCCATATCTTGGCGTCTGAGCAGGCAATATGAAATTCCTCGCACTTCACACAACCGAGCAAAAGCCTTGCCTAGTGTTCCTGTGGCTCCAACGATCGCCAAGGGACGAAGAGAAGCAGGCGAGGAAAACGGGATAGATGGGGGAGATATGCGACAACTGACGGCTGGGTATAATAGGCGCTCTTCTCGATGCCACCATCCTGGTGTATCAAGTAGTGGATGGTTGGGTTTATGCCCAGTGGCTAAATCTCGCACCATCTTAGCGATCGCAGTTTGTCTAGGCTGTGGCGATTCTCCAGAGGAGACGCTACGCGAACGCAAATCGAAAACGCCTGGCTCGTAGTATCCTGCGGAGCGAGTCACTAAACTATTCCAATCGTAGCTGCCCAAAAGTGCCCAAACAGTCACAGCGCGGACATCTGCGCCCTGATCTCGTAATTCTTGGGCTGCATTCCACACTTCATTGAGCCAGCGTAGCTGCTCCTCACGGGTGCAACTCAGGTGAACTTCAGTGACAGCAAAGGGTAGTTTGTAGCGTTCCCATGTCTCTTTGAGCAATGTTCGCGGCCCTGCCAAACCCTCAGCGCAAACTCGCACTGCCTCTACATCTGCATAC
>NZ_JADEXF010000615.1 GCF_015207245.1 Nostoc cf. edaphicum LEGE 07299 | reverse complement strand
GCTGTTCTCCTTGTGCTTGTGGCAATTGAATTGCACTGACTGCTGTACCACTTAATACTTCATATAACACGTATAACAAAGTCCCATGTCCTTCGGGCTGTAACGCATCAATTGCCCAAATTAAACCGCCATGTTCAACTACTGTGGCAGCTAACTTCTCCTGTGTATGTGCCATCGTTCCACCCAACAGTGCCAGAAATTGACGATATAACTTACCTACATTACTCTCGTTAATTTCCACACCACGCTGATTTAATTCTCGTTGAATTTCTACCAACTGTTGATGCTCATGCTCATGTTGCCAACCGATAAATGCCAGCACATCTAGTCCGTAAGTGCTTTGAGGCAAACTATATTTTAATACGCCATATGCTAAGTAGTGTTTACCAAAATATTCACATTCGGCGTTGGCACATTCTTTACCCTTACCTGCTACAAACACTGCTCCGTTTAGCGTTTGAATGGTTTTCCGCATATGCCAATACTGCCAATTTGTTGACTGTGGTGCAAACCTGCCGCCGTCAAGGTAGGTCTGTAATTGATTTTTTTGCACAAGCTCTACTGGCTGGTTCTCTTGATTATCAGTCTCGTCCGTCTCTGCTTCCTAAATATTAAACCTGAATCCTTACGCTGATACTTTTGCTAAATTAGTAGGACATGTTTATGCAGAAGTTTTCTATTATGAGGAGCCTAGAATAATATTTAGTGGCGATAACTACTGCGAAATAGATGCTTATGTTGTTAATGCTGGGGCTGATTCTTCTTCATAAAAGATAAAATAAAAGATATGCCTAAAAAAGATGTCTGGGTAGTATTTGGTCACTTTCTAGATTTAAATTACTATTATGTATCAAATACTGAATGGACTTTTGAAATAGAAGAAGCTTGCTTATTTAAAACCAAGGAATTAGCCGAAAGCACAATAGATAGGCTAAAAACTTATGAGAAAAAGAATCTAGACTTTCACGGAATCAACCCAGATAGCTTGTCTGTTGAACGCACTTGGCTTGAAGTTAGCGAATTTCTGCATTTTACGGTTTAATTCATATCTAACAAATACGAGCGCAAAAAGTTGTACTTTTGATGCTAAGACACCAATAGACAAAACAATTTTTTATGCCCCACAAATCCACAAATAGCTGCCCCCAAATTCACATCCAGCTAGACAAAGAACCCGGATTGCTAAACGAAATTTTTAAAACCTAAACTGTTTAGTTTGCACTTGGTGACAACTTCGCCAACAGTGTCTTTGCCAGTCCTACCCCTAATTTTGAGTAGATTAAACTCTCTCTCTATTTACAGATTTACTATTGCTCAATACCTTTTTGCGATCGCTGTTGATTGATTAATGCTTGTTGGGTAAAGAAACGCAAACTTTCAATCTGCTCAATTTCGTTTGTTGTTAGTCGAGTTGGTATCTCTTCGTACCAGGTTCCCTGACTGTAGCAGATTTGCATCACAGGAGTATTATCCCCATGACGGTAAACACTCAGAGTATTGCTATCTAAGCTGGCACTCAACTCCCGTCCTTTGATACGGAAGTTATTGGTAACAAGCATATAGTCAGTAATTATAAAAGGCAGATGTTTGAGAGTAGAAGCCAGAAGGGTAACAGAAGCAGGAATAAGGGAAGATTGCTCTTCCAGGATTTGTTGAGTAGTAAGACCGTTTTCTTCTGAAATATCCTGTTGTGGGTGCTGTTTCTTTGGATGCGGCTGAACTTTTTTCTTAGTCTTATTTGCTTCCGAAGTGGGGTTATATTCTAATTTTGGTTGTATTATCGAAATCTCACTGGGATAATTACTGTTTAGTGTATATATAGTAACAAATTTTTTAGAGGTACTATCGGTATTACCATTACTGTCACTTGTACTGCTATTAGTAGGTTTATCACTATATAAGTAATCAATATTACTTAAAATTATACTATTTATGCGAGCAATTGCTTTGGCTTTAGCTTGTTGAATTACTTCTTTATCTTTATCTGGGTCGTACATGATTCCATATTCAGACAGCAGTTTGTTCCAACTATAGGGTTTGTATACTTGATAACCAGCGATTTTCACATCATTATGGATGTAGGTAAAACCAAGTAGTTCCTCCCCCCGCATTTTAGGCAATACCCCAATGCATCGATAAGAGGTTAAGATAATTACACTTTTGTCAAGAGGGTGCGTGAAGAGGGGATAAATCCAGCTTAGAGACTGGCAATCGTTTGGCTTTGACGACTCCTAAATCTTGATTTTCCTTAGCAGCAAAATACTTCACAAGGTCTTCGGCTTTGCCTTTTTCTTGCGCGACACTAAAATGATACAAACAATCGAATTATCATCTCCAGAGAAATGCGGTCAAAAGGTAGAGATAATTCATCGGTAACTGCATCTCCTAAACCGACTAAGACGGCATAAAATAGCCAATAAAAGTTACATTTATATGTAATATTTTTAACTTAAGAAATACGATTGCCTTGGCAGATAGTTGCACTCAAACGGGGTATGATACCATCATCATGAACAGTGATCGCATCAGCTCTTTTTCCAACCTCCAAACTACCGCGATCGCAAAATAAATTAATGGCTTTGGCTGGGTTACTGGTAAATAATTGCATAGCTTGGTAAATAGGCTTGCCAGTCTTATGGGCAATTATCCAGATGGATTGCAATAAGCTTTGAGGAACATAATCAGAAGAGATCACATCAACTAAATCGTGCAAAACAAGTTTCATAGCTGAAACGTTACCAGAGTGAGAACCACCTAAAACTAAATTAGGCGCACCCATCAAAACTTGTAATCCTAAGTTATGCGCTGCTTTGGCAGCTTCTAATGTAGTTGGAAACTCAGCTAGCACTACTCCATCTTGAACCGCTTCTTGGACGTGTTCCACAGTAGCATCATCGTGACTTGCTAAGGAAATACCTTTGGCTTTGGTAAGTTCTACTAAAGCCATACGATTTTTTTGTGCATATAGTTGTTGCTGTTGCTGACGAATGATGATGAACTCGTCAATTTTGTCAGGAGTAACACCGTGTTTTCCCATGTAATACTCTTTAAACTTGTCCAACCGGGTAAACTGCCGTTGACCTGGAGTATGATCCATCAGCGAAATCATTGATAAAAGAGGATGATCTGAGTATTGCGCTGTAATCTCATAAACCTTGTCAAAAGCCAGTTCACAGCGTAAATGAATGCGATGTTCCACACAGAAGCGTCCGGCGACTTGTGCTTGGGAAATGACATCAATCATCGGCGCATAGTTAGTTAAGCGAGGAGAGCCAGCCGCCACATCACCAATTGCGATCGCATCGCATACTGTTGTGACTCCCGCACTAGCTAAATCTCGGTCATGATAAACTGCTGCGGCTTCTAAAGGCCAACGAATACCGGGGCGGGGAGACATACAGCGTTCGAGATTATCGGTGTGTAACTCAATCAATCCTGGTAATAGATAATCTCCCTGACCATTTTGACCATGACTCACAATCCCTGGTTGAATATCAGCAATCAATCCATCTCGCACTACTAAAGTACCTAGCAGTTCTTGATCTGGTAGTTGCAGACGATAGTTAGTGTAAATCTGTTCATTCATGGTTCAATTATCCTTACCAAAGATTAATTCGCGGTTACAAAGTTGCGATCGCACTTCTTCATCGTGAAAAATGCCAATTAAGCCACAGCCTTTAGCTTTTTTCTCTTGCAAAAGTTCAATGACTACTTGGCGATTGGT
>NZ_JADEXF010000614.1 GCF_015207245.1 Nostoc cf. edaphicum LEGE 07299 | reverse complement strand
ATATAATCCCGTATTTTCGTTAAATTCCCACCCCATACCCGATTTATCCTTGCCCTTGCACCATGCCACAAAAAGCGGTGGGTGCAGCTTATTTCGTTGCTCGCGTATAGTTTCTACATTTACACCAAGTCTTGAAGCTAAACCTTCTTCGGTTAATGGTTGAATTCGCGGAGTTTGCCCTTTGAAGGATGAATTGTTGTTGTACGATTTATTAGCCCGTCTTGGTTGGTTGTTGAGATAGTTTTGAATTTTAATAATCGCCTCAGTAAACTGTGTCATTCGGGCTGTTATCCCCTCAATTTTTTGTTCTAAATCGGCGAGATTATGGATTGCTCCAGTTTCGTTGCTATGAGATTCACCGAAGTTCTGTGATTCCAGCTTATCCAGTCGTTCGCAAATAGCTAATATCGTTTGGGAAGTAGGGTTGGCGCTTCTACTGTTACTGTCCAACGCCAGTATTAATTCATCCAAAGAGTGAAGCAACTCGCTTGTTCGTCCTTGTCGGTGCAGCCGGGATAACTCCCTAACTGCTGGAATCAGGGGAGTGGGTACGCGGATCATCTCGCTGGGTTTGTTCTCGTCAGACATAGTGATATCGCAATTGATAGCAACAGCTATCGATATCAAGTAGATAGCAATGCTATCAACATATCAGGGATTGGTGATTCAAGCACAAACCCGTTCGGGAATCGTCCGCCGTGTTTTGGGTCTTTCACCCTAGAAAGGATCTTGCTACTTTTGTGCAGGCTTTTGGAATTATTAACGAAGAGTGCCGGCAGTATATCCACTGCGTTGTCGTAAAATATAAAAGCTTCCTGAAAATGGACTTCCAGGAAGTTAGGTGTTTATCGGGAAGTAACCTATTTTTTTATATGGACGCTGCTGATACTGGTGTTAATTCTGTAGAAATTCTTTCTCCCAACCATCAACAGAGTGTAATTAAAGCTACTAGTCAGCAGGTGACTCCTGAAATGGTTGAGGAAATTATTAGGCGATACTACTACCGTACTCCTGCTGTTAGTAATGATCATGAGTTAATTTTGGCTTGGGCTGGGTCGCAGAACCGCGAACAAACTAAGCGTAAATACTATAGCTTCGGTCAAAAATTACTCAGATGGGTACTCTCTGAAGGTATACCAGATTTACGATTAGTGCAGCAGCCAAAGTTACTCGATTTTATTAATAGTTGGGGTGAGGTTTCCCCTTATACCAAATCTAACCACATTTTGATGCTGCGTTCCTTGTGGAGTTACGGTAGTGGGGAGAGTATTGGTTATTTTTTACGGAATATTGCAAGTACGATTTCTTACGAAAATTTCAGCAATTTACCTAAAGCCGACCGATATCTTGAAGACTGGGAGATGGCAAAGTTGGCTTCGGCTGCTAAGGATTTAGGAGGAATTCACTGGCTGGTATTTTGTTTGCTTTTTTACAGCGGGATGCGTGTTGGTGAGGTTGGTAGAGTGACGGTTCCAAGTGATGAACCTCTTAAACCTAGAGAGGATTATTCGGGTTTATATTGGCATAACTTTCAGTGGTATCCCGACCCCATACCGGAGGATAGACAGCGGGGATACTATACAATTAAGTTTCGAGGAAAGGGTGGGAAGTACCGCGAGATAGGGTTAGACCACGACACTTCGCTCGTTTTCAAAAAATATCGAGGTACGGCTCGTGATAGCGCACCAGTTTTTCCAAATGTGTCGCCTGACCCAGCAAAAAGAGGGTTGCCGTTGAGCGATAGGGCGATTAAGCGGGTGATTCAAGATATTTCTGAGGTTGCAAAGGTAAAATTCTCGTGTCACTGGTTGCGGCATTCTCACGCATCCAGGGCTGTGGATAGTAAACCGCTGTTTGAAGTGCAAGACCAGTTGGGGCATAGTAAAACAGATACGACAAAGACGTATGTTCGTTCCAAGAAGGGTGCGGGCACGGGTACAGTGCTGCCGAGATTTTAATTGAAAGACCTATTTTTCGGGTCTTGTCCACTTTTGGCGATCGTGTTCGGGGATGTTTGTTTAAGCGATAGTGCTGGCAACCCCCTGCTCTTTGCTTCTTCAGCAACTTGCGTGTGGTAATGGTGCTTTGAACGACTGGGTTTTCGGTTCTTGCTCCATTCGCTGATTTCGACGATTTTGCTCGCTTCTGTACTTTTGCACTTCTTAGGTCTGCCTACGTTTACACCTAATACCTCGTTAGCTTTTGCGATCGCAGACTCCTGGGTTTCTGACAAGATGGTACAAGATGTCCATCTTTTTTTCCACTTTGCTATTGAGTTTTCGGTTACGCCAATCTCTTGGGCTAAAGCTACATATTTTTTGCCTTCGTTTCAAAAAAGTGAGATGTGATGGCTGAATGCCATACATTCCATTCCTGTTCCAATCCTACTCACGGGCGTAGCTGGGCTAATCGCTTCTCTATCTCCTGCTCATACCATGTAATACTCGTCGGTAGTGGTTCTGAGGAATTCCATGTATTACGTGGATGATTGGCATAACTTGGCTTCGTAATACATGGTGTAGTATATGTTCTAATTATTTTGCAATCCAGCAGTCAGCGATTACAGATACTTACGCCATAGCTGTAGCCATTTGGCGACAAGACTCGGCGCAGCGACGGCAAGATGCAGCACAGCGTTTGCAGTGGTCGCTGTCGTGTTTTTCACATTCACTGGCACAGCGATCGCAAGCTTCAGCACAGACTCCGCACATCTGAGCATGAAGAGGCGAATTGCGAGACATAAAACGGGCACACAGAGCGCAAGTATCAGCACAGTCTCGGCACAGCTTGATACATTGAGCCATCATCTGTACCATATTGCCACTTAAGCAGGCATCAGCACAGTTTTCGCAATCGCGTAGGCAATCAAAGCAAGCCTCTATGCAAGTTTCAAGTAAGGATTGGTGAGATTGAGCTGTCGTCATAATTATACCTCCGATTTAAAGTCGTAAATTTCACATGAGACAGTATTTATGCCTCTGCGCTCTCAGATTAAAAAATAACTAATATGCTTGCGTCTACCTAATGGTACAAGAAATATTTATTACTAATGACATAAGGAAATTTCATGCTGATTTCATTTGAATATGCATAACTATTTTTTAATTAAAATTTCTAGGATTTCATATTAATTTCATCACTGTGTGGAAAGCTAAAAATATAGGGAAATATAGTGTCTTAGAAACTGAATTAATAATTTATGAGCTTTGATTATGACCTCTTTGTAATTGGCGCAGGGCCAGGAGGTGTTGCTGCCGCTAGACAATCTGCTGCTCATGGTGCTCGTGTGTTAATTTCCGAACGCGACCAGGTAGGTGGCACATGTGTAATTCATGGCTGTATTCCAGAGAAACTAATGGCATATGCTGCTAGTTTTTCCCATGTTTTTGAAGATGCTGACGAATATGGTTGGGATAAAGTGAGTGACCGCATTGACTGGCATAAATTTATGACAGCTAAAGACCGAGCGATCCAACATCTGAATAAATTACATATTCAGCATCTTCAAGAAGCAGGGGTAAGCCTAATTTACGGAGAGACAAGATTTTTAGATTCTCATACTTTGGATGTTGGGGGACACCAGATTACTGCCAATAAAATCTTGATTGCTGTAGGTGGAGAAGCTGTAAAACCCGAAATTCCAGGAATTGAATATGCTATTACTACACGTCAGATGTTTGAAATCAAGCAGCAACCGGAGCATATTGCGATTATTGGTAGTGACC
>NZ_JADEXF010000613.1 GCF_015207245.1 Nostoc cf. edaphicum LEGE 07299 | reverse complement strand
ACTTCGGACAGTAGTTTTTCTGCTTAACCTGTTTTTCCCCTTTTTTAAGGATGATTTAGAGGATGATGCTCAAATTCATGTACAAACAAAAATCGAAAACAAAAAATAGGCATTCGTTTGCAAGAAATTACGTTATCAATTCACAATCCAACTCTAAAGTCAAGCTGTTTAATCTGATTAAGCGACTTTCTCCCAGTTGGCAAGCTTGTTTACCTATCGCTTGTCTGATTGTGTTGGGTTGGGGTTATGCCGCAGTTGCCCAAACTCCAGCCGCAGCGCCAACGACAGCAGAACTCAAAATTGCTATTGACACCCTGTGGGTAGCGATCGCTGCTTTTTTAGTGTTCTTCATGAACGCTGGTTTTGGTATGTTAGAAACTGGCTTCTGTCGCCAAAAAAACGCTGTCAATGTTCTTTCCAAAAACTTGATTGTATTTGCTCTGTCTACCATTGCCTTTTGGTTCATCGGTTTTGCCTTAATGTTCGGTGATGGCAATGACTTCATTGGATTGAATGGGTTTTTCTTAAAAGGAGTAGATAACAGTCCCGCTACAGCAGACGCTTATAAAGGTATCTTCAGTGCTCTTAATTGGGCTGGTGTGCCTTTAGCAGCCAAGTTTCTATTCCAGCTAGTGTTTGCTGGAACAGCAGCAACAATCGTTTCTGGTGCAGTAGCCGAACGGATTAAATTTGTTGACTTCCTAATTTTCAGCCTCTTACTTGTAGGTATTGCCTATCCCATTACCGGACATTGGATTTGGGGTGGTGGTTGGCTAGCAGACAGAGGCTTTTGGGATTTTGCCGGTTCTACGGTAGTTCACTCTGTAGGCGGGTGGGCAGCTTTGATGGGGGCAGCATTTCTTGGGCCCCGTCTTGGTAAATATCAAGATAAGCAAGTTGTAGCACTGCCCGGTCACAACATGAGTATTGCGACGTTGGGCTGTTTGATTCTGTGGTTGGGCTGGTTTGGTTTCAACCCAGGTTCTGTAATGGCTGCTGATCCTGGTGCGATCAGTCATATTGCTCTAACCACTAATATGGCTGCTGCTGCCGGTGGAATTGCCGCCACCATCACAGCTTGGTTGTACTTAGGTAAACCAGACCTGTCAATGATTATCAATGGTATTTTGGCTGGCTTGGTTGGGATTACAGCATCTTGTGCTTACGTAGGTATCGTTAGTTCTTTAGTAATTGGCTTCATTGCTGGAGTACTGGTAGTTTTCTCTGTAACATTCTTTGACAAACTTGGCATTGATGACCCAGTGGGAGCTACCTCAGTTCACTTAGTTTGTGGTATCTGGGGAACCCTAGCAGTTGGTCTATGGTCTGTTGGCCCTGGTGTTTTTACTTGGTATACACTTGGCCCAGAAAAAGGTTTATTTTCAGGTGGTGGCTTTGGACAGTTTGGTGTTCAGTTACTGGGCGTTCTCTCAGTAGGTGGCTTCACTGTTTTACTCAGTAGTATTTTTTGGTTGGCACTAAAAGCGACTTTAGGTATTAGAGTATCCAAAGAAGAGGAATTAGAAGGTTTGGATATCGGCGAACACGGTATGGAAGCCTACAGTGGATTTCTCAAAGAAGGTGATGCAACTGGATTTTCTGATGAACAAGGCTCAATTGGGAGACTTTAGGGGAAATATTTCTTTGGTTCATCCTCTGGCATATTCTTAGTATGAGCTACCAATACACCATTAGTAGATTGAACTGATTCCGCAAAATTCTCTATCCAAGCAGAGAGAAGTAGGGGGTATAAAACCTCCTACTTTTTGCCTGATTAGTGCTTTATTTAGCGATCGCATTTTACGTTGTGAAAATTTTATGGTTAAAGGTTTAAGAGTTAGTATGCTGCTATTGGCAGTTATGGGAAATTTGGCATGGTCATTTAGTGCCAAGGCAAATTTTAACGGCAAACTCACCGTGGAAATTGATGGCTTGAAGAATCAAGAAGGACAAGTCTGTGCCAGTATATTTGGTAACAGTAAGGGATTTCCTGGCGATGGCGATCGCGTCTTACAAAAGCAGTGTACCAAGATTACTGAAAATCCCTTACCAATTACCTTTAATAATTTGAAAGCAGGCAGTTACGCCGTTGCTGTCTTCCACGATCAAAATAATGACCGCACTCTCAATAGCAATCTTTTTGGTATACCAAGCGAAGGTTTTGGATTTTCCAGCAACCCAGAAATTCGCGCAAGAGCGCCCAAATTTAGCGAAGCAGTATTTTTAGTAGCAGGGCCAGATACCAATATTCAAATCCAGTTGAAATATTTTTAAGCTGCTAGCAGATTCAGTTTCTGTGAAACAAGAATCTCCCGCTACACCGGTTGGCGGTTAGCGGGGGAGTATCAATGTTGTGAATCATTGTCTGAATCTTCCTCTAGACTTTGTTGCTCCGGCAAGTCACGTATTCGCATTCGATTCATCTGAGTTAAAGCATATCGTGCTGTTGCTTGCACATCGGCATCTGGGTCTTCTAGCGCATGGTGCAACATCTGACTCATTTGACCCATCATGTCATAAACGCGCGTCAGGTCACGGATCGCATTTTGCCGTACTTGTGGACTTTCATCTTGAATTGAAATTGCTAAAGCACGGTTCATCGGTTTGAGTGTGCGGATGCCAATTTCTGACAAAGCTGCCAAAATTAAGCTACTTTCTTGAGAATCAGCATCAATTATCAGGTCAACCAGATGCTGAGTTGCCCGCGAATCTCCCTGCTGTCCCAAATCCCAAATAGCCTTGCGCCGCTTCGTTGGGTCAGAACTGCGTAAATCTTGAATTAATTCCTCAACGATATTGAGTTTAGCAAGACGGGAAGTTTTTTCTGGTAGCAGTAATTGTGTGGAAAATGGCGGTTGAGGTGTTTGTAGACTAGTGACAGTCTCCAGCAAAGGTGGTGTAATCGGTTCTTTGTTAGCTTCACTCAATCTTTTAGGCTCTGATATTTCGGAGTTTTGGACTTGCTTTACCTTCTGAAACGACCTCAGCAAATAAAAAAGTGCGCCAGTACATCCTAGAACTCCAATGGTAAATAGTAACCACCAGACAAAACCTCTCTCGGATGCTAGGGGATTTGCAGAAGTCGGAGCAACAGAGGTAACTTTTGGGGAGGTAACTTTTGGAGAAGTAATTATGGGAGAGGTGACAAACTGCTTTTTAGCCTCCATTGCTACTTGCAGCTTCTCCTGAGTCGCCGGGCCAGCAATCCCATCTAATTTTAAACCCTTTATTTTCTGGAATTTAGCTACAGCGATTTCTGTACTGACGTTATACTGTCCATCTATCACGCCCTTGTAGTATCCCAACTGCTTTAATTGGGTTTGTAGTCTCTGCACATCTGATTTTCGACTACCATATCTCAAAATAGCCGGACTAGCAGTAATTGTCGAACTAGCTTGTGCAAGTTCTAAAATTTCAGGTGCTAGGTTAGGTGTGGCTGCACTTGAGCGATGTGGGTACAAACCCACACAAGAAAAATAGGTAAATATCAGAATTGAGGAACGGCATAGCCTCATATTGCAAGTTTCAACCTGAACGTGCTTTTCAAATCTTCGATACCACAATAGCTTCTAGATGACCAAATGTTAACTGTCATTTTTAATTGGGAATTGGGCATTGGGCATGGGGCATGAGGCATTGGGAAAAAGGAGGCAGGTGGTCACTGAGCGTAGTCGAAGTGCAGGCTAAGAAGAGAAGTGAGGCAGTATTTCGACTACGCTCAACAACCA
>NZ_JADEXF010000612.1 GCF_015207245.1 Nostoc cf. edaphicum LEGE 07299 | reverse complement strand
ATCATCGACTGAGATAAATTGCTGCAATTTGCTGTGAAAAAAGATGTTGCTGCAATAGCTCGATCGCGCTTTGTTGATGGTTTGTTTGTCACAGTCTTGAATTCGATGAATGCGCTGCTCGATATCAGTAACGAATTAGATACCGGAAAGTGTCAAACTAAATATGAAGTTTATAGAAAAACTGCAAACTCAAACCATGACTCAGCAACCAACTGATTTAGATAAGAAAGCTGTATTTGAGCAGTTGTGGGAGATTACAAAGGAACTCCGCCAAAAATTAGAAGCTCGTTTTCAGCTACATCCAGACCCTTCTGTAGAAAATTTACAGCAATATAGCAGTCTCGATGGCAACATGAAGGGTTCGCTGACCGCTTTTTCCGGGAAGGAAATTGACTGGCTAGTGCATTCGTGGTTGGGAAACCCTGAAAAATCAAACTTTAGCGCTATGCGTCTCACCACTTGGTTGAAGTCGCATATCCAAGTTCCTCATTTGGCTTTTGAGTTTGGCACACTTCCAAATGGAAATATTTTATTTTATATAGATTACATTGCCCGAACTGAGCTGATAACCGATTTGGCATATCTCGATCGCTACTATGAGCCAGTTAATCAAACATTCTTAAAGTTACAGGAAGATTCGCGCCTCAAGGCATTTATCAGCAAAAGTCTGTATCTTCGATTATTTCAATCGCCTGTTAAATTGTGCTACACAGGCGCACCTACTTTTGAAACTCTGGAACTAACTCGCACACTTGCACACGAAACACTCGATCGCTGGTTAACTTGGGTAGATGCAGCCGAACCTGTGCCAGAAGATGCACGAGAATCTTTAGCTGCTCGTGATTTGGCGCTGCGCCGTAATGGTGCTGAACGTGATCCAGGTAATAAATTTGTCGTACAGATACTTGGATCGGAGTTAGCAGATAAAATTGTGCGATCGCTCTGGGGTGGCGATCGTATTCTTTAAATTAGTCATTGGTCATTTGTCATTGGTCATTTGTCATTTGTCATTGGTCATTTGTTATGGCTCTCAATTTTCCATGTCCACTAATTTAGAATCGTACTGCGCTTTAGCATCGCAAGTTACCTGTTATGCAATCAACCTTCACTCGCGATCGCCAATCACACTTTTACCCTGCTAATACTATGCTGAAAAGAGAAGTAAACTGCAAACACTTCCTGCAAACACAGCAAACCACCATTGAGTGCTTCACCAACCTGGGGATGCTTTGAATTTGGGAATGGGAAATTGGGGATTAGGAAGTAATAACAAATGACAAATGACAAATGACAAATGACAAATGACAAAACCAATAGAAGTCCGCAATCCCCGAACTGGCAAATTTGACTACGTAATTATCCCACCGCCTCCAAGGTTAGTGGTACAGCAATGTAAGCGGACGCGCCGGGCACAAGTTCGCTGGCAGCAATTGGGTTTAGAGGGGAGAATTGAAGCTTTACAGCAGTGGAAGGATGCGATATTATCTGGACGCGATCGCCTCACGGAAGCTTTGGTAAATGATACAGGAAGATTGTCAGCCTCGGTATTAGAAATAGATTCTTTCCTCTCCAGCATCGATCGCTGGTGTCGGTTAGCGCCGGAATTGCTGCAAGAATCTGCAAAAAATACAGCCATTCCCTTTATTGCCTTGCAACAAACATCCGTTCCTTATCCCTTAGTTGGGGTAATTAGCCCGTGGAATTTTCCCCTGTCACTGTCTACTATTGATACCATTCCGGCATTGTTGGCAGGTTGTGCTGTCATTGTCAAACCCAGTGAAATCACTCCCCGCTTCGTAGCACCACTGATTACAGCACTCAATACCGTTCCCAAACTGCACGAGGTATTAACTTTTGTCGAAGGAGCAGGCGCAACCGGATCTGTTTTGATTGAAAATGTAGATTTGGTATGCTTTACAGGCAGTGTAGCCACAGGGAGAAAAGTTGCACAAGCGGCTGCAAAACAGTTTATTCCAGCTTTTTTGGAATTAGGAGGAAAAGATCCTGCGATCGTTTTAGAATCAGCCAACTTAGAATTAGCAACCTCAGCAATATTGTGGAGTTCTGTCGTCAACACCGGACAGTCATGCCTCTCAATTGAGCGAATTTACGTTGCAGACTCCATATTTGAAAAGTTTTACCATCAACTAGTAACCAAAGCACATCGCCTTGAGCTAGCCTATCCCACAGTTGAAAGTGGAGAAATTGGCCCGATCATCGCCGAAAGACAAGCAGCCGTTATTAGCGATCATCTTCTAGATGCAGTTGAAAAGGGAGCAGTAATTCACTGCGGCGGTGTAATCGAGGATTTAGGTGGGGGTTGGTGGTGTCGTCCAACAGTGCTTACCCAAGTTAATCATTCCATGAAAGTCATGACCGAAGAGACTTTTGGCCCGATTATGCCAATTATGCCTTTTTCTACAGTAGGTGAAGCAGTCTCTTTAGCGAATGACTCAATTTATGGATTGAGTGCGGCTGTATTTGCCTCAGAAACAGAAGCTTTAGAAGTTGCTTACCAGATAGATGCAGGTGCTATTAGTATCAACGATGCTGGACTCACTGCCATCATGCATGAAGGAGAGAAAAACGCCTTCAAATTCTCCGGTTTGGGAGGCTCACGCATGGGTGCGGCGGCGCTGAAACGGTTCATGCGAAAAAAAGCCATTTTGATCAAAACTAACGATACTAATGACCCTTGGTGGTTTGGGAATGGGGAGTAACCGATGCCATCATCATTATGTAACTCATTAGCTTAACCAATGGCGCGCTTCTGCCACAGTTTCGTCTACGATAACCAAAGCACCTGGAAGAACTTTCATAGTTTTGGTTCAAAACACGAGGTCATTCGTTCAAAACACGAGGTCATTCGTTCAAAACACGAGGTCATTCGTTCAGAACACGAGCTTATTTGTTCAGAACACGAGGCCATTCGTTCAGAACACGAGGCCATTCGTTCAGAACACGAGGCCATTCGTTCAGAACACAAGTTCATTCGTTCAGAATACAAGAGTTGCCTTCAAACTATTAAGAAAACCTATAGGTCGATTTCTACAATAGCGTTACACTCTATAACGAACTAAGCCTTTATGTAGATCCTGTAGCGCCTGATGAACCTAGCCGATATCCTCAAAGACTCAAACTACAAACTGTCGCAGTTTACTGCGGCGGAAATTGAGCAGTTAGAGCAGAGCATTACTCTGAAAGCAACCAAAAGTGGCGAAGTGCCTTATATCGTTTGTTTGGTGCGTCAGAAGGCAATTAAGCTGACGCCAGAGGAAGCAATTCGGCAGCTATATTTACAGGTTTTGAATAAACGCCTCCACTATCCCCTCAGTCGCATTGAAGTCGAGTATGGGGTGAACTTTGGGCGGGAGGTGAAACGGGCAGACATTGTGGTGATGGACAAAGACCGTCCAAACACGGTGTATATGCTGGTGGAGCTAAAGAAGCCGAAGCTCAAAGACGGGAAGGATCAGTTGCGATCGTATTGTAATGCCACAGGTGCGCCGATCGCAATTTGGACGAATGGCGATCAAATTTCCTACTACCAGCGCAAAGATCCCAATTATTTTGAAGATATTCCTGGTTTGCCCAATGCTAATCAAACCCTGGCAGATATTCTTCAGATCAAGTTCACCCTGGAAGACTTGATTGCTAATGACAAGTTGATAAAGGAGAATAAATCTCTCAAAACCCTGATCGAAGAAATGGAAGATGAGGTGCTGGCG
>NZ_JADEXF010000611.1 GCF_015207245.1 Nostoc cf. edaphicum LEGE 07299 | reverse complement strand
CATTAAATAAATATAAAATATCTGAACTTTAATCTTGAATTTATAAATGACCTGCAATCCGCAAATAGCAGAAGGTTGGCATGGCAAACTTAATTTAGTCTATGCTGATCGCCAGGGTAAAACCCAATTAATTTACAATCACCAACAAGCGCCCCTGAAGGTACAACGCCCATTTTACCCAGAAGGGGAAAAAGTTTGTCATAGCGTAATTTTACACACGGCTGGGGGTATGGTGGGAGGCGATCGCTTATCCTCTAATATCCACCTCCAACCCCAAGCCCAAGCCTTAATCACTACAGCTACTGCAAGCAAAATATATCGCAGTAATGGCTTACAAGCTAGACAAACCATCCAGATGCAAGTTGATGCTGGCGCTTATTTAGAATGGTTGCCGCAAGAGACAATTTTATTTAACGACGCGATTTTTCGGCAAGATTTACGGGTAGAATTGGCCACCGGGGGCAGTTGGTTAGGCTGGGAAATTACCCGATTTGGTCGCAGTGCTAGAGGAGAAAAATTCTTGCAAGGGGAATGGCGATCGCACACGGAAATTTGGCAGCAAGGTATTCCTTTGTGGATTGATCGGCAATGGTTACGGGGTAGCGAAGAAACTTTTCACAGTCCCCACGGTTTGGCTGGAAAACCAATAGTAGGTAGTCTTGTTTGGGTTGGTGGTGCAGTTTCAGCAGAAATTGTCGAAAAAACGCGAAATTTATGGAATGGGGAAGGAGAAGCGGGTGTTAGTCGATTACAACATGGATTATTGTGTCGATATCGCGGTGCTTCTACATCTGAGGTGAGAAACTGGTTTATTGATGTTTGGAAGTTGCTGCGAGTTTCTTTTTTGAATCGTGGTAATTGTATACCAAGAGTGTGGCAGGTTTAAACGAACCGCAGAGGCGCAGAGAACACAGAGGAGATAAGAATGCAACTTACGCCGCAGGAAAAAGATAAGCTATTAATTTTTACTGCTGCTTTATTAGCAGAAAGACGTAAAGGAAGGGGTTTAAAACTGAATTATCCCGAAGCGATCGCTTATATTTCTGCTGCCATTCTAGAAGGTGCAAGGGATGGGCAAACTGTAGCTGAATTAATGAGTTATGGTACAACTCTATTGACGCGGGATGATGTTATGGAAGGAATATCAGAAATGGTGCATGACGTACAGGTAGAAGCGACTTTTCCTGATGGCACAAAGTTAGTAACAGTACATAATCCAATTCGTTAAGTTTAAAAATTTGAATTTATTATGATTCCTGGGGAAATTATCACACCATCAGGTGAAATTGAACTAAATGTTGGTCGTCCAACTATAAAATTGCAAGTTTCAAATACAGGCGATCGCCCCATACAAGTAGGTTCTCACTTTCACTTTTATGAAGTCAACACCGCCTTAAACTTTGACAGAGAACAAGCGCGAGGAATGCGCCTCGATATCCCCGCAGGAACCGCAGTCCGCTTTGAACCAGGCGACGAAAAAGAAATAACTCTAATCCCCTTAGTCGGTACTCGCCAAGTCTACGGCTTCAACGCCAAAATTAACGGAAACCTCTAAAAACCTCCGCGTACCTCTGCGCTTCCCTCCGCGTCCCTTTGCGTTAAAAAGAAGGATTTTATATGCCTTACAGAATGGATCGCCGCGCCTATGCCGAAACCTATGGCCCCACAGTAGGCGATCGCATCCGACTTGCAGACACAGAATTATTCATAGAAGTTGAACAAGATTTCACCACCTACGGCGATGAAGTAAAATTCGGCGGCGGTAAAGTCATCAGAGACGGAATGGGACAATCCCCCATTTCTAACGCCGATGGTGCTGTAGATTTAGTAATTACTAATGCCTTAATTCTCGATTGGTGGGGTATTGTCAAAGCGGATATTGGCATTAAAGATGGCAAGATTTTCAAAATTGGTAAAGCCGGAAATCCTTATATTCAAGATAATGTAGATATTATTATTGGCCCCGGTACTGAAGCCTTAGCTGGTGAAGGAATGATTCTCACTGCTGGCGGTATTGATGCCCATATTCATTTTATTTGCCCCCAACAAATTGAAGTTGCGATCGCTTCTGGTATTACCACCATGATCGGCGGCGGTACTGGGCCAGCTACGGGTACAAATGCCACTACCTGCACTCCCGGCCCTTGGAATATTTACCGAATGCTGCAAGCTGCTGATGCTTTTCCCGTCAACTTAGGATTTTTGGGCAAAGGTAACGCTAGTCAACCCCAAGGGCTTGTAGAACAAGTAGCCGCCGGTGCAATGGGGTTAAAACTTCATGAAGATTGGGGAACTACGCCCGCAGCAATTGATACTTGCCTCAGTGTTGCCGATGAATATGATGTACAAGTAGCGATTCATACTGATACTCTAAATGAAGCCGGATTTGTCGAAGATACGATCGCCGCTTTCAAGAATCGTACCATTCACACCTACCACACCGAAGGCGCAGGCGGCGGACACGCACCAGATATCATCAAAGTTTGCAGCCAAGCCAACGTTCTGCCATCTTCCACTAATCCCACACGTCCTTATACTCTAAATACCTTAGACGAACACCTGGATATGTTGATGGTATGCCATCACCTCGACCCAGCGATCGCCGAAGATGTCGCTTTTGCCGAATCTCGCATCCGTCGGGAAACCATTGCTGCTGAAGACATTTTGCACGACTTAGGCGCATTTAGCATGATTTCTTCCGATTCTCAGGCAATGGGAAGGGTAGGCGAAGTGATAATTCGTACCTGGCAGACATCTCACAAAATGAAGGTGCAACGGGGAACTCTTAACCCACAAGGAACTGAGCAACAAGCAGACAACTTTCGGGCAAAAAGATATGTTGCTAAGTATACGATTAACCCAGCGATCGCTCACGGAATTGCTCAATATGTCGGTTCAGTGGAAGAGGGAAAATTAGCAGATTTATGTTTGTGGCGTCCGGCATTTTTTGGCGTGAAGCCAGAGATAGTAATTAAAGGCGGGATGATTGCATGGTCGCAAATGGGCGATGCTAACGCCAGTATTCCCACACCGCAACCAGTGTATATGCGACCGATGTTTGGTAGTTTCGCAGGGGCGCGTCATGCCACATCATTAACTTTTGTTTCCCAAGCAGCTTTAGAAAAAGAAATTCCCAGCCAGTTAGGTTTACAAAAATCAGCAGTTGCAGTTTCTGGAACACGCCAATTGAGTAAGCGGGATATGAAACTGAATGATGCACTACCCCACATTGAAGTAGATCCAGAAACATACCAAGTCAGGGCTGATGGTGAGTTACTGATTTGTGAACCTGCGACAGTTTTACCAATGGCACAGAGGTACTTTTTGTTTTAATTCATCACAGACCAATCTACTGAAGTTAGAGGTCATTGTAAAATACAATGCTCTGATAGCTGCTGGCTTGTAAAAAGATTCAAATGAACCTAAGTCACTATAAGTCAAATAAATAACTACAAAACAAAATTGCGACATTGAACTCAGTCCAGTAACTGAGGCGATCGCAATGTTAGAAATATTAATTACTCTGATTCTCAAGAAATCTATTGAAGTTATCCTAGTGCTATTGCTGAAAAAATTTGGGCATGGCTGCTGAGGTATGAAAGCTTCCAATGTATCAACCACTTTCTGAAAATGCAGATTCTTATACTCTATCTTGATTGGATTTTGCTCAAAACATCTCTCAAGTCTCTGCCTGAGCCAACAAAAGAGAACGATTCACACACATATAGCTAAAC
>NZ_JADEXF010000610.1 GCF_015207245.1 Nostoc cf. edaphicum LEGE 07299 | reverse complement strand
ACTGCAACCCCAGCTACAAAAAACATTACATTCATAAATCAATTCAAATTTTATAATTTCAAAGACTGCTGACAAGTTCAGCTTCTGCGATTTATGAGATTTTCTCTGATCCCAGGACACCGGATATATCAGCCTTTGAGCAAAGGGAAGATAATTTGAACAGGTAAGGTTGGGGAAATACACCCAGTAATCCCTTAGTAAGGCTGAGGTACAATGCAAAGAAATATTTAAATTATGAGCGACATGATCACATCAGAACATAACACAAAATCCAGCGATAAAAGCCTAGAGGCAATGCGGCATTTTTCCGAACAATACGCCAAGCGTACTGGAACATACTTCTGTTCTGAACCTTCTGTCACCGCAGTTGTGATTGAAGGGCTAGCCAAACATAAAGACGACCTGGGTGCGCCTTTATGTCCTTGTCGCCATTACGAAGATAAAGAAGCTGAGATTCACGCCACATATTGGAACTGTCCTTGTGTGCCAATGAGAGAACGCAAAGAGTGCCATTGTATGTTATTCCTCACCCCTGACAACGAGTTTGCTGGAGACAAACAAGAAATCTCTCTGGAAACAATCAAAGAAGTACGAGACAGCATGGGATGAGCGAAATCATCCCCCAAGAGTTTTGGCAAGGCGTAGAACAGTTCAATTCTGGAGAGTTCTACGCTTGTCATGACACTTTAGAGGCTTTGTGGATTGAAGCTAGCGAACCGGAAAAAAGCTTTTATCAAGGCATTCTCCAAATTGCTGTAGCACTGTATCATTTGGAAAATCGGAACTGGCGAGGTGCGGTAATTCTGTTGGGAGAAGGCAGCAATCGCCTACGCCGTTACCCATCTAGTTACAGCGGCGTTGACGTAGATGAGCTATTGAGCGAGAGCGCAGTGTTGTTGACGAATTTACAACAAATAGGGCCAGATAAAATTGCTGCTGGCGATCTGGGCGAAAATCAAGTCTTATCTTTGCCTAGAATTGTGCTAAGTACTGATTAGACATCTAGTTAGATTATGCGTTGCCTGAAATCCCTGGTAGGCAAAATTCATCTAGCCGACGACTTCCCGTACCACTACGCGGAAGCAAGCTAGGCGTAGCGTCTCCGTTAAAAGAAGAGTATTGTGCCTACGTCGATTTCACTCAGATGTCAATTAGCTGAAACCTTGAGGTTGGGGGTAGCGTCACTATTTCAGCCAGTAGTTATCGGCAATCACTCCAGATCGTATATTTTATATCTGGATAAAGTACTTGAGATAATTAGAATGCAAGCTGAAATCCTAAATCCCCAATTGCTATGATGCCCTGCTATCAATTGCCCATATCCCAGATGCGTCGCTTTGGATTAGCTTTAATGCTGCCAGTTGCACTCTTAGGGACTTTTGCCTTCCCTACCCAAGTGCAAACCGCTACTGCACAAACATCTGAGGCAAATCGCCCCCTGACTATCCGTGCTGATGTGCAAGAATATGACGCTAAAAATCAAGTAATTACCGCTCGCGGTAACGTGCAAATGTTGTATCCTTCTCGCCAACTTCAGGCAACATCTGCCCAAGCACAGTATTTTAGTAAGGAACGCCGAATTGATTTCAGTGGTAACGTCTATATTCTGCAACAGGGCGGTAACAGTATCCGAGCAGAGAAAGTAACCTATTTAATTGATGAAGGGCGATTTGTGGCTTTACCCCAATCCAACCGTCAGGTAGAGTCCATCTACATGATCGAGGAATCAAATAATAGCGGACAAACTGCGATACCTGCCCCACAAACACCACCTTTGAAGCCTTCTAATTAGCATTTACCACCAAGAAAGGGTGCTTCCAGCGTGAAAATTGTTTTAGAGAATATTCACAAATCTTACGGCAAGCGAGTAATTGTCAATCGTGTCAATCTTTCTGTTGCTCAGGGCGAAATTGTTGGTTTACTAGGCCCCAATGGGGCTGGTAAAACGACGACTTTTTACATTGCCACAGGTTTAGAAAAACCCAATCAAGGAAAAGTTTGGCTGGGTAATGTAGACGTGACGGGAATGCCAATGCATAAAAGGGCACGACTGGGTATTGGTTATCTAGCACAAGAAGCCAGTGTTTTTCGCCAACTATCGGTAGAGGATAATATTCTGTTAGTACTAGAGCAAACTCATGTGCCACGTTGGGAGTGGTCAAGGCGACTCAAAACTTTACTACGGGAGTTTCGGTTGGAAAAATTAGCTAGGAGTAAAGGAATTCAACTTTCTGGTGGTGAGCGACGGCGGACGGAATTAGCAAGGTCTTTAGCTGCTGGACAAGAAGGGCCAAAATTTTTACTTTTGGATGAACCATTTGCGGGAGTCGATCCGATCGCAGTCTCAGAAATTCAGCAAATCGTCGCCCAACTGCGCGATCGCGGTATGGGAATCTTAATTACAGATCATAATGTCCGTGAAACCCTAGCCATCACCGATCGCGCCTACATCATGCGTGAGGGACAAATCCTCGCTTTTGGCGCTGCTGACGAACTCTACACCAATCCCCTTGTGCGGCAATATTATTTAGGGGATAATTTTCAAGTCTAAATTAACAATTATTTAGTTAATAATTTCCCAAAATATTTTGATTTTTGATTCTTCAGCATGAATTTATTAGTTAATTTTCAGCCATTAAGAATTTAATTTTGATCCTAAATACACTAGAGATGCTTTGCTTTGCCAGGGTTGCCAATATCTAAATTTTCAAGTTGCTTATGATATCAAAGAAGCTCACGTATTTTAATAGTCTCTATTCGCTGCTGCCTTTTACGATCATGGATCGCTACCTTGCCAGCGAATTGTTAGCGCCGTTTTTCTTTGGTGTCGGAGCTTTTTCATCAATTGGCGTCACCATTGATGCTGTATTTGATCTCGTCAGAAAAATTGTCGAATCTGGGCTACCTATAGACATTGCTATTCAAGTTTTTTTGTTAAAATTTCCCAACTTTATCGTTTTAGCCTTTCCCATGTCTACGCTGCTGGCTACTTTGATGACCTACAGTCGTCTTTCTAGCGAGAGCGAATTAATTGCCTTGCGTGGTTGTGGCGTCAGTGTCTATCGCATGGTGCTAACTGCTGTGATGTTAAGTCTTGTCGTTACAGGAATGACATTTGTATTTAATGAGGAAATTGCACCAGCAGCCAATTATCGAGCGGCAATGACTTTAGAGAAAGCCCTGAAATCAGACAAGCCAACTTTTAAACAGCAAAATATTTTCTATCCTGAATACCAAGATGTTGTCCAGCCGGATGGTTCTAAGAATCGGATATTGACACGCTTGTTTTACGCCGACCAATTTGATGGTAAGCGTATGACAGGGTTGACAATTATAGATCGCTCAACAAAAAATCTGAATCAAATTGTGGTCTCAGAATCGGCTCAGTGGAATCCTTCTCAAAACGTCTGGGATTTTTACAACGGTACAATCTATTTTGTTGCTGCCGATCGCTCTTATCGTAACATCGTCAAATTTGAACACCAACAACTGCAACTACCGCGCACGCCATTAAGTCTGGCAGAAAAAAGCCGCGATTATGGTGAGATGAATATTTCTGAAGCACTACAGCAACTAGATGTAGAAAATCTTGGTGGCGATCGCCAAAAAATTCGTAAACTTGAAGTGCGGATTCAACAAAAAATCTCTTTGCCCTTTGTATGCGTGGTTTTTGGCTTGGTAGGTGCAGCGATGGGAAGCATACCCCAGCGAACGGGGAGAGGTACAAGCCTGTCTC